>CAZEPO010000070.1:0-1466 GCA_964514125.1 uncultured Lachnospiraceae bacterium | reverse complement strand
TTATCGGCTTCTCGCTCCAGACTGGTCTGCAGCGCATACGAAATCGTTGAAACGTTGCTGTCAACGACTTCTCTTGTCTGCAGAATCAGATTCTTCACCGCACTGTGATAAGAATAAAAACCAAGCACGACCAGTGGAATCAAAGTCAGGATCAAATAACTGATGACAAGCTTTTTCCGGATACTCGCCTTTCCATAATACCATTCTAATAGTCTCTTCATCTTCGCTGCCTTCCACACTAATTTCTTCCGAACTGCTTTGGCGTTACGCCAAAATAGTTTTTAAACGCTCTGTTAAAATATGACTGATTTTCATAACCGCATAGCTTTGCGATCTGCGCGATTTTCAGATTGCCTTCTTCCAGCAGAATCCTTGCTTTTTCCATTCGGACTTCGGTGATATATTTGATCAGCGTCTGGCCTGTTCCTTTTTTGAAAATATAGCTGACATAGGCTGGAGCCAAATGCACCTGCTCTGCCACATAGCCAAGTGTGATATCCCGCATATATTCTTTTTCCACCAGATTTTTGATCGTCTGGATCTCCTGCGATTCATCTTTCGGCTTTTCTCTCATTCCATCAAGCATCTCATTCATACTGTTCTGAAAATACTCCACCATGCTTCTGGCATTTTTGGCATAAAACATATTTTCAGAAGCACTCAGGATCTTCTCATGACGGATATCCGGATTTTTGTCATAAACCGTCTGGAAAATCGTATAAAAAAGATTCTGTACATAAATTTTGCTGATCTTACTGCTGTTCATCACGGTTTCTACCAGCTGCTCTGTATAGTTCTGAATCAGTTCTGCATGCCCAGCTTCAATCGCAAGAATCAGCTGTCTGCGTACCGCTTCGATGTTACTGCTGTAATGCTCCTGCATTTTTTCTTTTGCAGTCCAGAGAATATCTTCATCAAATCCAAAAACCTCTCTCTGAATCTCCAGTACGCTCTGTGCTTCCTGCTCTACCTGTGCTACATCTGCCATCTGTCTGCTGATGATCGTCTGCATATGGTTTCTGGTATAAGCATTGACATCACGAATCAGTTTCTGCATCTGCTTTTTCAAAAATTCTTCTTCCTGATAATCCGATTCCCGGATCAGCAGACAAGCCTCATTGGAAAACAGCGGAATATATTCTGTCCGGTTTCCCAGATACATTTTCACAAAGTTCAGAAACATTTCTTCCCAGTGCTCAAAAAAGTTATCCTCCAACTCAATATGCACCAGACGGCAGCCACTTTTCTGCGGAAAAAGATACGAATCCAGTTCTGCCTTTTCCGTATTCTGAATGGAAGCACCGGTTAAAAGCCGGTACAGTACATTCTGTTGCTTCTGCAGATCCTGATGAAGCTGTTCTTCTTTCTGCTCTTTCTCGGATTGAATCCGCTCGATCAACTGCTCCATCACATGCTGGAACTCTTCTACCTCGATCGGTTTCAGAAGATAATTGACTGCATTTGCC
>CAZEPO010000069.1:0-9785 GCA_964514125.1 uncultured Lachnospiraceae bacterium | reverse complement strand
AACTGGCTATAATAAGGAAAACTGAACATGTGAAAAGAACAGAAATGGAGTAAATGATATAATCAGATGAAGTATGTGATCAACAAAGAGGAGCGTCCAGTATATCTGCAGCTGTACAGGCAGCTGCGGGAGGACATTATCAAAGGTGTATTTCCTTATAATACGAAACTGCCGTCTAAGAGATTGCTTGCGGATGAGACAGGAGTCAGTACGATCACAATAGAGCATGCATATGCACTTTTGTGTGAGGAGGGATATGCGGAAGCACGCGAGCGAAGCGGCTACTTTGTGATATTCCGTTCGGCGGATGGATTTGCTGTGTCTGCGGCGGATGGAGAGCTGCAGCGATGCATCGAGCATACGGAGCAGAATTATCCGTGTTTTTCGGTATCGCTTCTGAGTAAAACGATGCGCAGGGTGCTTACGGATTATAATGCAGTGATTCTGGAGAAATCGCCGAATGAAGGATGTGTGGAGCTTAGAAGTGCGCTGAAGCAGTATCTTGCACGCAATCGCGGTATCTATGTGGAACTGGATCAGATCATTGTCGGATCAGGAGCAGAGTATTTGTATGGTCTGATCGTTGATCTGCTCGGCAGAGACAGGATTTATGCGATCGAGTCTCCTTCCTACGAAAAGATTGAACAGATTTACCGTGCAGCGGGAGTGACATATGAGACATTACCGCTTTCTTCAGATGGCATTGATGGCAAAGCGTTGTTGGAGAGTAGCGCAGACGTATTGCATACGACGCCATATCGCAGCTTCCCAAGCGGTGTCACTGCGTCAGCTTCGAAACGACACGAATATATTCGCTGGTCAGATCAGGGGGAACGTTTTATTGTGGAATCAGACTATGGCTCTGAATTTTCTGTGGCGTCTAAGCCGGCTGAAACCTTGTTTGCCCTTGCAAAGAGGGACAATGTGATCTATCTGAATACCTTTTCCAAAACGATCTCACCGTCTCTGCGAGTGGCCTATATGGTACTTCCGAAAAAACTGGTAAGACCGTTTGAGGAAAAACTAGGCTTTTATTCATGCACTGTGCCCACGTTTGAACAGTTTGTCCTGACCGAGCTGATCAACAATGGTGATTTTGAGCGTCATATCAACCGGGTCAGGAGAAATAAGCGAAAAGAATTGATGAATGCTGTGGAAAAGAAGCTGTAGTCTTATGAGGACCAGATGACTTCTCCACGGCAGATGGTGTATTTGATCTTTCCATACAGTTCCCATCCGGTGAATGGTGTATTCTCAGATTTGGACTGATATGTTCCGGCGGTAAAGGTTTCTTCCGGAGCGAAGATGACCAGATCAGCAGCAGCACCCTCAGAAATTGTGCCATACGGTTTTGGAACGGAGCCAGAAGCTGCAGGATCAGTCAGAGCAGTATCCTGTGTACCCTGATCTGTAAAAGAATACAGACGGGCTGGTCCGCAGGTCATGCGTTCTAAGAGCTGCATCAGTGTCAGATGTCCGGGGCGTACCAGATTGGTGATGCCGAGTGCCAGTGCGGTTTCCAGACCGATGATGCCGCTTGGTGCAGAGAAAAAGTCCTCACGGTGCTTTTCCTCTGTACTGTGAGGTGCATGATCGGTAGCGATCATATCGATGGTTCCGTCTTTGAGTGCTTCAATGATAGCCATCCGGTCTTCTTCCGCGCGGACTGGTGGGTTCATTTTGGCATAGGTACCGTATTGTTCTACGGCGTCCTCAGTCAGTGAAAAGTGGTGTGGTGTTGCTTCTGCATAGACCGGAGCACCAAGTGACTTGGCAAGACGTACCAATGCGACTGAATTTTTGGAACTGATATGCTGGATGTTGACGGCAGCACCAGTGTGCAGCGCGAGCATACAGTCGCGGGCAACCAGGACATCTTCTGCAATCGCCGGTGCAGTGCGGTTTGTGCCGGCTTTTTCAATAAAGAAAGGATCTTCTTCGTGGAAGGAGAGCGGCAGATGCAGTGCTTTGGCCTGTTCCATCGCCTGGGTGACCAAAGATTCATCCAGAAGCGGGATGCCGTCATCGGTGAAACCGCAGGCTCCGAGCTGGTACAGCTGTTCGAAGTCAACCAGCTCCTGGCCTTTCAGGCCTTTGGAGATGGCAGCTGCGAAAAAGATGCGAATCTTTTCTTCTTTGCTGCGCGAGAGCAGATCGCGGAGTGTTTCAGCATTATCAACGACCGGTTTTGTGTTGGCCATGCAGACGACTGTGGTAAAACCACCTGCGGCGGCAGCGCGTGCGCCGGAGTGAAGATCTTCTTTGTATGTAAAACCGGGATCGCGAAAATGCACATGTACGTCAACAAGACCTGGTGCAATGATGCAGCCTGCAGCATCGATGACTGTTTCATCCGGTGCGGCGGTCAGAGTGCCGATTTCCAGAATCTGTTCCTGTTCAATGCGGATGTCACCACGAAATTCTTTTTGATTTCCTGGGGATAGGATTGTTCCATTTTTGATGAGCATAAAAAGTCCTCTTTCTTTTTGTAAGAATCATTCTGCTGCCTGCAGAATACTAAAATGTTGAAATCTATTTTAGAAAATATAGGATAGTGTGTCAAGTGAATCGCATCATGATTGCAGATTCGGTATATTTGTTATGCAGATAATGTAAAAAAATAGTTGAAAAATCTCTATAGATACGATAGAATATGAAAGATAATGTGATTTGAAAAATAATTGAGTGCAGCTGTAAAAGCTGCAGTCATGAGAAAGCAGTGCGGCAGTCATGCAGTACTTGCTTTAGTTAATTTAAGGAGGAATAGAAAAATGATTTCAGCAGGCGATTTTAGAAACGGTATTACACTGGAGATTGAAGGTAATATTTTCCAGATCGTTGAATTCCAGCATGTAAAACCAGGTAAAGGTGCCGCATTCGTTAGAACAAAAATGAAAAACATCATCAACGGCGGTGTAGTAGAGAAGACATTCCGTCCGACTGAAAAATTCCCGCAGGCTCGTATTGACCGTGTTGAGATGCAGTATCTGTACAGCGATGGAGATCTGTTCCATTTCATGAATACAGAGACATATGACCAGATTGCTCTGAATGAGGACGCAATCGGCGACGCACTGAAGTTTGTCAAAGAGAACGAGATGGTTAAGATCTGTTCTCACAACGGCAACGTATTTGCAGTAGAGCCGCCTCTCTTCGTAGAGCTTGAGGTTACTGATACAGAGCCGGGCTTCAAGGGTGATACAGCTACAGGTGCAACCAAGCCGGCAACAGTTGAGACAGGTGCAGTTGTTTATGTACCGCTGTTCGTAGAGACAGGTGACAAACTCAAAATCGATACAAGAACAGGTGAGTACCTCTCACGTGTATAATTGTGACAGACATTCAACTATCAGCCGTTAGCTGATAGTTTCTGGGGTGCATACAGACAAATCCCGTCTGATTTCTAATAGGAAGTCAGACGGGATTTTTGCTTATATCACAAATTATGGAACATTACTATACCAATCTTCAAATTGATTACGGCTTGTCTGTTGCCGCTGCAAAAATGTTAACCTAGGACTTTATGGCGATAATGAAAATAAAAGAAGGGAGAAAAGCAATGAACACAAGTGAGATACAGCGACAGCTTTTCAAAAATCAAGAGATAAAATATCGTGATTTTCAGGCAAAGCTTTTGCCTACAGTGGACGCACAAACAGTCATCGGCGTCAAAACACCGATTTTGCGCGAGTTTGCAAAAGCACTTTACAAAGAAGATGATTTTATCGGTTTTTTAAATGATCTGCCTCATAAGTATTTTGAAGAGAATCAGCTTCATGCATTTTTGATTTGCGAAATGAAGGATTTTGATCTTTGCACAAATTTCTTGAACCAATTTCTTCCTTATGTCGATAATTGGGCGACCTGCGACCAGATGTCACCGAAGATTTTCAAAAAGCATAAGGAAAGATTATTGGAACAGATAAAAATCTGGCTGGATTCCTCCGAAACCTATACTGTGCGGTTTGCAGTGGGGATGCTGATGCGGCATTTTCTGGATGAAGATTTTGAGTTGGAATATCCGAAGATGATTTCCTTAATCTGTTCCGAAGAATACTACGTAAACATGATGATCGCATGGTATTTTGCAACGGCGCTTGCAAAACAATATGAGGTAATTTTACCCTTTTTGGAAGAGAAACACCTTGACAAGTGGACACACAATAAAGCAATCCAAAAGGCTCTGGAAAGCTACCGTATTTCGGAGAAACAGAAACGATATTTGCGGACTTTGAAGCTATGAATATGAAATTAAAATAAATATCTAGTTGTAAATATATAGCATATGTGATAATATACACAGCATAAGAAACAAATCAAATTTACATTCTGCAAGCTCTGCAAAATTCCCTGAATAAACAGAAAGGCGGTTTTTAATTTGGAGTATAATGAATTTTTGGAGGAGATCACGCGATATATCAAAAAACAACTGGATTCGGAGACACGAGTATTGGTGACACCGGTATTAAAAAACAATCAGAGCCGGACATACAGTTTGACTATTCTGAAAAATGGTGAAAATATGTCTCCGGCCATTCCTGTGAATCCTTATTATGAGGAGTATTGCCGAGGTATATCGCTCGAACAGATTGCAGACAGGATTTTGCGGATTTATTATGAACATCGTAGAGGGGGCAGATTTGATCTTTCCTGTTATACAGATTTTGAAAGGGTTAGAGACAAGATTGCCTGCAAGCTGGTAAGCTATGAAAAGAATCAGTATCTGTTGAGCAGAGTGCCGCATCGGAGATTTTTGGATCTGGCTATTGTATATTATTACAAGATGGATGATCCAGTGATCGGCAAAGCGAGTATTTTGATTCAGAATGCACATATGGAGCTGTGGAATGTTGATCAGCAGACCTTGGAACGGCTGGCAGATGCGAATACACTGCGCTTGCTTCCATATGCATTTATGGGGATTGAGGATCTTATGACGCAGATTACAGGAAAGACGATGATCGATCCTTATCCGGATATGCTGAAACTGTATGTGCTGACAAATACAGAACAATATTATGGTGCGGTCAATATGACATTTGCTTCTGTGCTGGATGAAGTTTATCAAAAGCTGGGGGAGGATTATTATATTTTGCCGAGCAGCATCCATGAATGTATGATCCTGAAAGCAGAAGAGGATGTCATACCTGAGATACTGAAGATGATCGTAGAAGAGATAAATGAAGAGTGTGTAGATACTTCCGAGGTCCTCGGAACCTCGGTATACCGTTATGATGGCAAACAGAGGAGATTAGAAATCGCAAAATAGAAAATACCGCAGAAGAAAGCTAGTATTTCCTCTGCGGTATTCTATGTTCGGTGTTTTATTTGAAGAATTTGTCGTAGTATCCCATGACAAAGATCACGAGTACAATGATCGGAAGACCGTACGTACAGTACAGACGGATCCATTTCGGGAATTTCAGGCCCTTGCCTGCATCAGCTTCCTTGATGAAGTTGTCCCAGCCCCAGCCATACTTCGTTGTACAGAAGAGCAGATAAACGAGACTGCCGAGCGGAAGCAGGTTGTTGGAGATAATGAAATCTTCCAAATCCTGAATTGTGCTGCCCGGACCGAATGGCTGAATGCTGCTCCAGACGTTAAATCCAAGAACACATGGCATGGACAGGATCAGGATTGCAGCTGCATTGATGAGAACTGCTTTTTTGCGGCTCCAGTTCCAGAGATCCATTGCGAAGCTGATGATGTTTTCAAATACTGCAATGATCGTGGAGAGTGCAGCAAATGTCATGAATACGAAGAACAGGGCACCCCAGAAACGACCGCCGGACATCTGGTTGAACATATTCGGAAGTGTAACAAATACAAGACCGACACCCTGTGTTGGGCTGATGTCATATGCGAAACATGCCGGGAAAATGATCATACCGGCCATCAGAGCAACAAAGGTATCCAACACACCAATCTGGATGGATTCACCCATGAGGCTGCGATCCTTGTCGATATAGCTTCCGAAGACTGCCATGGCACCGATACCAAGACTAAGAGTGAAAAATGCCTGTCCCATAGCGGCATAAATGCCTGACATCAGACCATTTTCTTTTAGTCTGCCAAAATCAGGAAGCAGATAAAACTTGATACCCTCGATCGCGCCTGGCAGAGTACAGCTCTTGATGCAGAGAATGACCATGATGGAGAGAAGACAGATCATCATGACTTTGGTAATACGCTCTACACCATTCTGAAGTCCCATACAGCAGGTTCCGAAACCAAGGACTGTCACGACAACCATCCAGAAGGTCATTTCGCCTGGATTAGTAAGCATTGTATTAAATACTGATCCTACTGATTCAGCGTCAAGTCCCTGGAAAGTACCGGTTGCCATTTTGAAGAAGTAAGCAAGCATCCATCCGCCTACTGTCGTATAAAACATCATAAGCAGATAGTTGCCAAGCATGGCTCCGTAGCTATAGATGTGCCATTTGGTGCCTTTTGGTTCAAGCTGATGGAAGCTTAGCGCTGCTGATTTGCGGCTGGCACGGCCGACGGAAAACTCCATGACCATGATAGGCAGTCCGAGAATGACCAAAAACAGCAGGTAGATCAGAACAAAAGCAGCACCGCCATATTGACCGGTGATGTAGGGGAAACGCCATACATTACCAATGCCGATGGCGCAGCCGGCAGAGATCAGAATGAAACCAAGCCGGGATGAAAATTTTTCGCGTTCTTTCATAACATCTTCCTTTCTTATACGTTCCTTATTACAAACAAAAAAGCAGCCGGAAAGGCTGCCTTTTGTTCGCAAACGCACCTGAAGGGATTCGAACCCCTGGCACGTGGTACCGGAAACCACTGCTCTATCCCCTGAGCTACAGGTGCATTTAAAGTTGCTCAAACATATTAGCACAGATCAGAAAAAAAGTAAAGAGATTTTGCAGGCTTTTCAAAAAATTAAACATTTCTTCGGAAAGGTTTGCTTTACAAGCTTGTGTAATTATGCTAAGATGAAACAAGATTTATGAGTGTTTATCACAAAATTGATCAATATGGAAGGGGGAACAGCAAGTGGATGATTTCAGAGAGTGGCTTTCCGATCATTTGAGATATATACTGCTTGGACTTGGCGTGATTCTGATCCTGATAATCGCGTTTTTTGCAGTACGTCTTGTGACAGGAATCGGTTCGCCCAAAAAAGACAAAGAGACAGAACTGGTGACAGAGGCAGGTACCGAGGCTCAGCAGAGTGAGGAGCTTCCGGATAAGACAGAGGTGTCAGATCTTGTGAAGGATAATCCGGATATTCTGAACCTGGTGACCAAGTATTATAATGCACGTGCAGCGAAGGATTTTGAGACACTGAAGGGCATGTGTGAAACCTTTGATGATTCGATTCAGGCAGAGATCGAAGCAAATGATGCAGCGATCGAATCATACAACAATATCATGACCTATTCAAAGAACGGACCGGAAGATGATTCCTATATCGTATATGTCTATTTTGATATCAAACTGACAGGTATCGATACACTTGTGCCGACTCTTCGGGAACTGTACGCAGTGACTGATGTGGAGGGCAATCTGATGGTAGGTGACAAAGAAGATGCAGAAAGTTATCTTCTGGAGCGTCAGGCAGACGGTGATGTACAGGCATTGGTGGCAGATGTCAATCAAAAATTCCAGAATGCAGTCGATCAGGATGAAAACCTGAAAAACTACGTTATGGCACAGGAGAGTGGAAGTACACCGACTGTACCGGAAGCATCCGGTACTGTGACAGATGCAGCAGATGCGCCGACAGGTACGATGACTGCAGCTACGACCGTGAATGTGCGCGGTACGCCATCGACAGACGGCACTTTATACGGATCTGTGATGGAAGGGCAGCAGGTAACGGTACTGGAGAATCTGGACAGCGGATGGTCTAAGATTTCTTATACCGCGAGCGGTACGACAATCGAAGGTTATGTGATGACGCAGTATCTTACAGCAGCACAATAAACAGAAAGCGACAGGGAGACTATGAATGAGGTACATTCTGGTCTCTCTTTTGTTGTAATACAGTTACTTCTTTCTTGCTTTGTCTGCATCGGCTGGTTGTTTTTCGAACGGAAATATGATAGGATGAAAAACATGCAAGGATAGTAATTAATTATGGAGAGAAAGAATGGCACAGGGATTTCGAAAAGAAAAAATTACCGGCGAGGTTCGGTTGAATAAATTTATGAGTGATGCAGGCTTTTGTTCAAGACGTGAAGCAGACCGTCTGATCGAGCAGGGCAAAGTGCAGGTGGATGGTGTGACTGCTCAGCAGGGAATGAAGATATCGCAGGGGCAGCGGGTGACTGTGAATGGTCAGAGTATTACACGGGAAAATGAAATGATCTTGCTTGTTGTCAATAAGCCGCGCGGTGTAGTGTGCACGACAGACAAACGCTGGGGTGATCAGACAATCTATGATCTGTTAAATTATCCAAAACGCGTTTTTTCAATCGGCAGATTGGACAAGGACTCTGATGGTTTACTTTTGATGACGAACAACGGTGATATTTTGAATAAGATCATGCGTGCAGGGAATTATCATGAAAAAGAGTATCTGGTGACGGTTGATAAGGAGATTACACCGACTTTTCTGAAAAAAATGGCAGAGGTGGATGGTGTGACTGCTCAGCAGGGAATGAAGATATCGCAGGGGCAGCGGGTGACTGTGAATGGTCAGAGTATTACACGGGAAAATGAAATGATCTTGCTTGTTGTCAATAAGCCGCGCGGTGTAGTGTGCACGACAGACAAACGCTGGGGTGATCAGACAATCTATGATCTGTTAAATTATCCAAAACGCGTTTTTTCAATCGGCAGATTGGACAAGGACTCTGATGGTTTACTTTTGATGACGAACAACGGTGATATTTTGAATAAGATCATGCGTGCAGGGAATTATCATGAAAAAGAGTATCTGGTGACGGTTGATAAGGAGATTACACCGACTTTTCTGAAAAAAATGGCAGAGGGTGTTTATCTGAAGGAACTGGAAGTCAAGACACGTCCCTGCAGAGTTGAACTTGCCGGAAAAATGCAGTTCCGAATCATTTTGACTCAGGGGCTGAATCGACAGATCCGTCGGATGTGTGAGGCACTTCACTACAAAGTGACACGACTTCAGCGTGTGCGGATCATGAATATCCAGTTGGGCAATCTGAAGCCGGGAGAGTACCGCAGTGTGACGCGCAAGGAATTGGCAGCGCTGAATGAACAGCTGAAGTATTCGACCAATCAGACGAAGGCTGGCAGTGGAAAACAGCAGGGCACAGAGGCGAAAGCCGGTCGGCATGTGCCGCAGCCTGATAGAAAAAAGACTGAGAAATTTGACAGAAAAGAAAGGACTCGAAAAAGCAGATGAGTATACAGATGGAACGAATGAAGGAGCTGTCTGAGCTGCTGAAAAAGGCCTCAAAAGCCTACTATCAGGAAGATAAAGAGATTATGAGCAATCTCGAATATGACCGCCTGTATGATGAACTGTGTCAGCTGGAGCAGGAGACAGGAACTGTGCTGGCAGGCAGTCCTACCGTGACAGTAGGATATGAAGCGCTGGATGCTTTGCCGAAGGAGCGTCATGAGGCACCTATGCTTTCACTTGGCAAGACCAAGGAACGTGCAGAACTGGCAGCGTTTGCCGGAAGTCATGAGGTGCTGGTTTCCTGGAAGCTGGATGGACTGACTGTTGTATTGACGTATCAGAATGGTAGTCTGGCTAAGGCGGTAACAAGAGGCAATGGAGAGATAGGCGAGGTCATTACCAACAATGCAAAGGTTTTTCAGA
>CAZEPO010000068.1:0-9824 GCA_964514125.1 uncultured Lachnospiraceae bacterium | reverse complement strand
CTTCTGATAGCTGACCGGATAGCCCTCTGATGCGAGTACGACACAGACTGCTGCATCGTCTTCAAACTCCAGATCAATCTGATCCAGTGTACCGTCAATGCAGGCTTCAAAAGCTTCGACCAGATCAGTCTTCATACGCGGAAGAACAACCTGCGTCTCCGGATCACCAAAGCGGGCATTATACTCAAGTACCTTCGGTCCGTCCGGTGTCAGCATCAGTCCAAAGAAAATGATTCCTTTGAAGGTTCTTCCTTCGGCTGCCATCGCATCAACCGTTGGCTGATAAATATACTTCTGGCAGAATGCGTCTACTTCTTCGGTATAAAATGGACTTGGTGAAAATGTACCCATACCACCTGTATTCAGTCCGGTATCTCCGTCTCCGGCACGCTTATGATCCTGCGCTGAAGTCATCGTCCGAATCGTTTTTCCATCTACAAACGACAGTACGGATACTTCTCTTCCTGTCATAAACTCTTCAATGACCATGCAGTTGCCTGCACTGCCGAATTTCTTGTCCGTCATAATCTCACGCACACCAGCCTCTGCTTCTTCCAGTGTACTGCAGATCAGGACACCCTTACCAAGTGCGAGCCCGTCTGCTTTCAGTACGATTGGAAATCTGGCTGTCTGCAGATAGTCAAGCGCTGCCTGTGCATCTGTAAAGTTCTCATAGGCCGCTGTCGGGATATTGTATTTCTTCATCAGATCCTTGGAAAAGGCCTTGGAGCCTTCGAGTATCGCTGCATTTTTGCGCGGTCCGAATACACGCAGTCCCTGCGCTTCAAACACATCTACGATGCCGCCTACCAGCGGATCGTCCATTCCGATCACTGTCAGATCGATCGCTTGCTCTTTTGCAAATGCTGCCAGACGGTCAAATTCCATTGCCTTGATATCTACACACTCTGCATACTCTTCTATGCCGGCATTCCCCGGTGCACAGTAGATTTTCTCTACCTTCGGGCTCTGTGCCACCTTCCATGCGATTGCATGTTCTCTTCCACCGCTGCCTACAATCAGTACCTTCATCTGATCTCCTCCATCTCCTGTCATGCTAAGTGCTGTATTCAAGAATGCCGCCGGCATTCTTGCTGCGATGTGCGCGTCATGCTTGCATGACATATTTCTTCTGCGCACCTCTGCAATCCGCCGGAGGCTCACATTTCAGAAGGAGGTTGCACCTACTTCTGAAATGTTGATACAGCCGCTCAGTGTATCTGTACCTTGCCTTCGCTTACCATCACTCTTCCGTTGGCGATCAGATCGATCGCTTTGGGCAGAATGATCCACTCTGCCTGCTCCATCACTCTGCGCTGAAGTATCTCCGGTGTATCACCGTCCTGTACCTCCACTGCTTTCTGCAGAATGATCGGACCGGTATCAGTTCCGCCGTCTACAAAGTGAACCGTGGCTCCGGTTATCTTCACACCGCGCGCCAGCACCTTCTCATGCACGCCCAGTCCATAGTAGCCTGTTCCGCAAAATGCCGGGATCAATGCCGGATGAATGTTGATGATGCGGTTGGGATAAGCATCAACTACAATCTGCGGGATCACTACAAGACAGCCTGCCAGCACGACAAGATCTGCTTCTGATTCCTGAAGCGCTGCAAGCAATGCCTGATCAAACTGTTCCGGCTGCGGATACTGTTTCCGCGTAATACACTGTGCCGGAATCCCTGCTTTGGCTGCACGCTCCAGCGCATAGGCACGGCTGCTGTTGCTGATCACCTTCACGACCCTTGCATTGGTAACTGTTCCATCTGCGATCGCGTCCAGGATCGCCTGCAGGTTCGTGCCGCCTCCGGACACCATCACTGCAAGCTTCAGCATAATACAACTCCTTTTTCGCCGTCTTCTGCCACACCGATCTCATATACAGTCTCACCTGCTGCTTCGATTGCTGCCTTTGCTTTCTCGACATCTGCCGGATCAACTGCTACGACCATACCGATGCCCATATTGTAGGTATTGTACATCATTTCCTCTGCAATCTCGCCTTTTGCTGCAAGCATACGGAAGATTGCCGGTACCTGATAGCTGTCTTTGCGGATCACTGCACGGATACCGTCCGGAAGCATACGCGGTACGTTCTCATAGAAGCCGCCGCCTGTGATATGGCTGCATGCTTTGATGCGTACGCCTGCTTCACGCACACTGCGCAGTGCTTTTACATAAATCTTGGTCGGAGCCAGAAGCGCCTCTCCAAGTGTGGTTCCAAGTTCATCATAATATGTATCCAGTGCTTCTTTTTCCATTGGAAATACTTTTCTTACAAGAGAAAAACCATTGCTGTGCACGCCAGAGGATGCGATACCAAGAAGAACATCTCCAGCCTTCAGATCCTTGCCTGTGATCAGATCCTTCTCATCTACGATGCCTACCGCAAAACCGGCCAGATCATACTCATCTTCCGGATAAAAGCCCGGCATCTCTGCTGTCTCGCCGCCGATCAATGCTGCATCGGACTGTGAACAGCCTTCTGCCACACCGCTGACGATCTCTGCAATCTTCTCCGGATAGTTTTTGCCGCATGCAATATAATCAAGGAAAAACAGCGGCTCACCGCCTGCACATGCAATGTCGTTGACACACATTGCTACACAGTCGATACCAACTGTATTGTGCTTATCCATTACAAATGCGAGTTTCAGCTTGGTTCCTACTCCGTCTGTACCGGAAACAAGGGTTGGTTTTTCCATGTTTTTGAATTTTTCCATGGAAAATGCACCGGAAAAACCTCCGATATTGGTGAGCACTTCCGGACGCATCGTCTTCTTGATATGCTCCTTCATCAGCTCAACGGATCTGTAACCTGCCTCAATATCTACTCCTGCCTTCTTGTAATCCATGATTTCCTCCCTGTACGCCTCTGGCGTTCCTGTTTGATCTTATGTTTTCAGTCTTCAGAACGTATTATTGCTTTTGCAAATGATTTATTTATTTTCCATATATGCTTTATAGCCGACTTCCTGCAGCTTCGCGTCTTTTGCCTCTACCTGCTCCTTCAGCTCTGCCGCATAGGCCTTGACCTTTGCGAGAAGCTCCGGATCAGAAGTTGCGAGAATCTTCGCTGCCAGGATGCCTGCATTGGCTCCTCCATTGATCGCTACGGTCGCTACCGGAATACCAGACGGCATCTGTACGATAGAATACAGCGAATCACGTCCGCCAAGCGATGTCGTGTGCATCGGGATACCGATGACCGGCATCGGGAAGATTGCCGCACACATACCCGGCAAATGCGCAGCCATGCCTGCTCCTGCAATAATGACCCGAAAACCTTTTTCTTCTGCGGTCTTTGCATACTCAAAAAATACATCTGGTTCTCTGTGTGCTGAAATGATCGTCATTTCATACTCAATGCCAAACTTTTCCAGCATGTCTGCAGCCTTGCTCATTACGGGCATGTCAGAGTCACTGCCCATCACAATCCCAACCTTTGCCATTGTATCTGCTCCTTTTTCTGTGATTTTTCCATTCAATTCTACTCATTAAACCTAGGCTTGTCAATGTTTTTATCCATTCAGTCCTATGTCATAAGCCACAGACACAGTCTGCAGACAGCGGTCCGTGGCTTGGTATGGCTGAACTGTTTTCTCACATCACCTAGCTTCGAAAGCCTCATTCAGTTCATCTGTGCCCGGCAGTACAAACCGTCCGTCTTCAATGATACGGATTCTGCGGCCGTCACGGCAGAGTACATCGATATGGCCAATTTCCTCATATGGGATTGTAATATCCGTGTGGCATCCCATGTATGCCTTCGCCGGATCTTCCTTGCGCAACAGGGAAACTTCGTTGTCTCTGGCAATGATCTCCTTGCCGTTGGCATTGTAGACCGGTGTATCCTCCTGCCAGCTGTAACAGGTATCTCCGATTGCAAAATGCGGTCCCATCTTCTCTGCGATCAGGATCGGCAGCTTGTCTGCAATCTGATACTTCTGCGCCATGACATAAGCGGTCGTATTGGTACCGATCGCAAACTCACCCAGCGGAAGAGTATCGCGATGATACATGACATTTTCGAAGAAATATGCGCGATTTTCTTCTGGTGTTTCAAAATTGCCGCACATGTAGTCTGTCACCATACCGTTTTCAAATTTTACTTCCAAATCTTCATAGCAAAGCTCATCCAGATACACCTTTGATACATGGAGCACACCATTGGTACCGCTCAGCTTCGGTGATGTGAAAACTTCTCCGACCGGAATATTCACATCGGCTACACAGTTCTCAAACAGCGTCTCCTTCTCCGGATCATGCAGTTCTGTCAATGCCACCGTCAGGTCTGTCCGATTGCCGTCTTTGCCCTGAATATGCACCATTTCGCCCTGATCCAATGCGTCTATGATCACCTGCTGAATTTTCTGATACAGCTTGTAATCCAGTGTATTGATCTTTACCGTCTCGCGGAAGATCTCCTCAAACTCTGCACCGATCTCCGGAACCGGAAATGCAATGATCGTAAAGCTTCTCTCTTTTCCTATTATATACTGGTTCGTAATCTGTGAAGATTCGTTATCTGCCGCTACCGAAAGCTTCTGCTGCTTTTCGGAAAGATGGTAGGACTCCGGTTTGGACTGCGGTATGAACGGAACCTCACCAAATACTTCTACCACTGCCGGACCGCCATGCTGTGCTGCCAGCTCCTTGTGTGCCTCATAGGTTGTCCGCACAACACCCAGCTTCCGCTCGATAAATTTCTTATCCAGATAGATCGCATTGTCGGCGCGATGATCGTAGTCATACTGTTTATTCGGATTCGCCCCCACATAACCAATCTTGATGTGCTGACGCTTGTTCATAGTGCTGACCGCTGCACGGTAAATGACAGGCTGAAGTCCCATTTTTTCAAAATTCTGGATTGCCCTGCGGATCATCCGTTCAAATCCCAGGCTGTAACGGATATTGACCGTACGCTTCTTCGTGATATCTTTGCCTCCCATGATGAAACCGATCCTATACCCTTCTGTATAGGTATCTGCCATCGCTGCAATCTCATCTTCCGATAAGGTATTCAAAAATGCTGCCGTCTTTTTCTCATTCTCTGAAACATATTCTCCATACTGATACAGATAACGCAGATCAGTCAGATCTGATTCCATAACAATCTTGGTCGCAAAATCAATCGTCGGATCAATCGCTTCAAGAATCCTGCGTGCAGCAAACAGTTCACTGTAATCACTGACAAACCAGTATACGATCTGCTGGATTTCTTTGTATTCCGGCAGTTCCTCCTGCTCAAAACGATTGTAGATTTCGATAAAAAGTTCAAGCAGCACAACCATCTCTTCCAGACGCTGCTCAAACACATAAACGATCATTCCTCTCAATTCTGTGTAAAGGAAGCTGAGCACCCTGCCGTGAACTTCGCCAAGCTGTGCCACCGCATAAGCCGGATTAGCATAACTTGTCTCATACCGCTGCGGAAGAATATCCTCGTACAACGCATGGTTCAACGTCTCCCACTGTTCCAGTGTATACTGCTCTGTTTCTCTGCTGTCCAGCTTTTGCTTGACCTCTTCCATCTGAAGCAAGAAATCTGCCATTCTCTGAAAATAATCCCGAAAAGGTGCTGGTACGGTCTCATCAGCTCTGATGCCATGAATTCGTTCCAGCGCAAGTTTATAACGTTCTTCTAAAAAATTATTCTGTTCCATCTATTCCTCCATTGTTCCAATCTGTCATATTGGATCATATTTTTCAAATAAAAATCCTCGCAGAGCGTTTTGGGTTCGATAGGCACACTTTCTATCGAACGAGAAATGGCGCCGTAAAATACACGCTTTCCGGTACTTCACAACGCCCTCTGTTTATTTCATCAATCCGATACAGACAATGAAAAACCACGCCGCGATCGATACCGTACTCAGAATCGTACCGATCTTGCTGCAAATATAGGTTTTACATTCATCCTTAAATCCTGCAAATCCATATCTCAGTCCGCAGACAGCCATGACAATTCCGGTCAGTCCCATCGCACCAATCCACTCCGCTGCCTGTCCCTTCAGAAGAAATGCTGCTGCGAGCAAGCCTGCCAGCATCAGCACCGACAGGACACTGAGCACCGCAGATGCGATACCGTTCGCAGAATGTTTCTTTTCAACAAAAGAATATACCTGTCTTTTTGCCATTTTTTATCCTTTCCCAGAAATCCTCGCAGCATATTCAGGATATCCACATTAAAACATCACTTCTTTTTTGTTTTTGATCAGTTTTGACCCACTGACCAGAAGCAGCACACCTGAAACCAGTCCGAGAACCAGTGCCATTACACCGAGTACCAGATTCAAAACACCTGCAAAGCCAGCTGTCTTAAATAATTTTTCATTCATCGCCGTTACCTCCTGATCAATTCAATTATGCACCGTACTGCTCATAATATGCATCGATTGATGCTTTCATTGCATCATCGATCACCACTTTGCCCTGGCATTCTCTGTTGTACAGATGTTCTACGACTTCTTCCATCGTCACGATTGCTCTCGCATCGAAACCGTATTTCTCCTGAATCTCTTCAAGAGCGCTCTTTTCTCCGCCAAGTCCTACTTCCATACGATTCAGAGAAACCATCAGACCGATGATCTCTACATCTGCTGCTCCTCTTACCTTCGGAACAGTCTCTTCCATAGATTTGCCGGAAGTTGTCACATCTTCGATCATCACAACACGATCGCCGTCTTTTAATTTGCTTCCCAGAAAGCTTCCCTTATCTGCGCCATGATCTTTTTCTTCCTTACGATCGGAGCAGTAACGAATCTCTTTGCCGTACAGTTTGGCATAAGCAACTGCTGTCACTACGCTGATCGGAATACCCTTGTAAGCCGGTCCAAACAGCACATCAAAATCATCACCGTAATTGTCGTGGATCGCTTTGGCATAATATTCACCGAGACGCATCAGCTGTGTACCTGTCACATATGCACCTGCATTCATAAAAAACGGGGACTTTCTTCCGCTTTTCAGTGTAAAATCGCCAAACTTCAGCACATCACTCTCAACCATAAATTCAATAAACTCACTCTTATATGCTTCCATCGTAATTACTCCTCATATTTTTTCATCTTCTGCACGGTCTGATCACTGCCGATCTCTGGCAGAGTCTCTATCCAATGCAAGTTTCTTGTCTAGCAGACTGCACCGATCAATTCCTGAATCTGCTGCACCTTCTGCTGTTTCATATATGCCTCAATGCCATCGATCACCTCGATCGTTGTCATTGGGTTGCGGAAATTCGCTGTACCCACTGCAACTGCAGTCGCTCCTGCCAAAATAAATTCCAGTGCATCTTCTGCGGTAGCAATGCCGCCCATACCAATGATCGGCACCCTGACTGCCTGTGCTGTCTGGTAGACCATACGCACCGCGATTGGATGAATTGCCGGACCAGATACACCAGCTGTCTTATTCGCTACCGCAAAGGTCTTGCGATTGACATCGATCTTCATACCGGTCAGTGTATTGATCATCGATACCGCATCTGCGCCGCCTGCCTCTGCAGCACGCGCAATCTCTGTGATATCTGTCACATTCGGACTGAGCTTCATGATCACCGGCTGCTTCGCATGACGCTTGATCTCTGCCGTTATCTCTTCTACAGCCTTTGGATCTTGTCCAAAAGAAATACCGCCGCACTTGACATTCGGGCAGGAAATATTAATCTCCAGCATATCAACTGGCTGATCTGCCAATCTGTCCACCACTGCAAGATATTCTTCAGTCGTATGACCGCAGACATTTGCGATCACAACTGTATCGTACTGCTGCAGAAACGGAAGATCACGCTCGCAGAAGGTATCAATGCCCGGATTCTGCAGTCCGATCGCATTCATCATACCGCCGCGGATTTCTGCGATCCTCGGTGTCGGATTGCCCGGCCATGGCACATTGGCTACTCCCTTTGTCACGACTGCTCCCAGACGGGAAAGATCTACAAAATCACTGTATTCCATACCAGAACCAAAGGTTCCTGATGCTGTCATCACCGGATTTTTCAGTTCTACGCCGGCGATGTTTACTCTCATATCACACATAGCTGATCTCCCTTATAATTCCACATCTTCTGCCAGGAATACCGGTCCCTCTTTGCAGATTCGTTTGTTATGTACATTGGAATGATGATCGACTTCTTTGGACTTGCACACACAGGCAAGGCAGGCACCGATTCCACATGCCATTTTTTCTTCCAGCGAGATCCAGCATTCTATGTTCTGCTCTGCTGCATATGTCTTGATCGCACGCAGCATCGGCGTCGGGCCACAGGCAAAGATTACATCAGCTTCCAGATGATTTTCACGGATCGCATCAAGCACGTTGCCCTTTGTACCTACACTGCCGTCTTCTGTCGCTACATAAAAGTTGCCGTTTGCAGCAAGTTCTTCTGAAAGGAACAGATGGCTGTCACGGTATCCGGCAATCACCTGCACGTCTCCTTCCAGTTCCTTTGCCAGCTGAAGCATCGGCGGAACTCCGATTCCGCCGCCGATCAGAAATGCCTTTCTACCTTTTCCACCCCGTTCCAACGGAAAACCATTGCCGAGCGGTCCCAGAATATCCAGCTTATCTCCTGCTGTACATCTGCTGAATTCATCGGTTCCCTTGCCAGCTACACGATAGACGATTCGGATCTTTTGATTCTTCCGATCGATCTCACAGATACTGATCGGACGCGGCAGCATTCTTCCGGAATCATTGCTGTATACAGAAATAAACTGTCCCGGCACTGCCGCTCCTGCGATCTGCTCTGTCTGTAGCCACAGACTGAAAATCTGCGGTGCGATCATCTCCTGAGACAGTACCACTGCCTGCTCTTTGTATTTCTCTGCCATGCTGTTCTCCTTACCGGCTCTGAAGTGCCTGATTAATGTCTTCGATCATATCAACCACTGCCTGACGGCTTGCATCTGCAAAATTCTCTGCACCGAAAGCAGCATATTTATCCTGTTTGTATGCAGCGATGATACCACGGGATGAATTCACGATTGCACCCAGTCCATCTTCGTTGAAATAATGAACCAGATCTGCTGCCTTGCCGCCCTGTGCACCATAGCCCGGCACAAGGATAAATGACTTCGGCATAACCTTGCGGAGCACTTTGCCCATCTCCGGATAGGTCGCACCTACTACAGCACCGATATAGCTGTACTCATCTCCCATGCAGTCCTCTGCCCACTCAGCAACCTTCTCACCGACAAGCTCATAAAGCGGACGGCCGTTCACCAGCTGATCCTGGAACTCACCACTGGATGGATTAGAAGTCTTAACCAGAATGAACAGGCCCTTCTTTTCTTCTTTACATACTTCGATAAATGGTTTGATTCCGTCTGAACCGAGGTATGGATTCACGGTTGCAAAGTCCTCTCCAAAAGGAGTCAGTACAGAAGAACCTACTTTTATCTTGCCAAGATGTGCAGTCGCATATGCAGCTGATGTGGAACCAATGTCTCCGCGCTTTACATCTCCGATGATCACAATGCCTTTTTCTTTGCAGTAATCAACGGTCTTTTTGAATGCCATCAGACCTGGAATACCGAACTGCTCATACATCGCGATCTGCGGCTTCACTGCCGGGATCAGATCATGGATTGCATCAACGATTGCTTTGTTGTACTGCCATACTGCCTCAGCCGCACCTTCCAGTGTCTCACCATACTCTGCAAATGCTTTTTTGGTAATGTGCTCCGGAATATATCCAAGCATCGGGTCAAGTCCTACTACGATCGGGGCATTTGTTTTCTTAATGTTTTCAATCAGCTTCTGAATCATTTGCACATCTCTCCATTTTCTATATTTTTGCTTTTCTTACTTTACCACACAGTC
>CAZEPO010000067.1:0-9870 GCA_964514125.1 uncultured Lachnospiraceae bacterium | reverse complement strand
AAGAAAAACGCCGTATGGTATGTTTTAGCTGCATACCATACGGCACTTTTTTATTTCTTGTAGCCCAGTTCCGGATTTTCGTAATCGCCGCGCGCTTTTTTCTTGGCTACATAGGTGTCCCAGACACCGGCTTCGTCCTTGATGCCTACTGTGGCAGGGTCGAACAGCGGGTCAAGTCCCAAGTCTTTCTGTTTTTCGTAGTCCTTGATGATCTTGAGAATCTGCGGGGTCAGAAGCAGGGTAGCGAAAGTGTTTACCCAGAGCATACAGCCGACGCCGATATCACCCATGGACCAGATAGTGTCTCCATCAATCAGGATACCGAAGAGACAGAACAGCAGGAATAAAAGACGAATAACAGTGATGATCACTTTGTTTTCACCAAACAGATACTTACAGGTAGATTCCAGCTGATAGGAATAGGAAAGCATTGTGGTGAAAATAAAAATAAACAGCATGATCGCCAGAAGCATCGGTCCGAGTTTGCCGATCGTGACGGACATCGCTTCCTGCATGAATCCGATTCCGTATTCAACGCCCGGTGCATTTTCAAGCAGGAGTGTATGACCTGCGCCGTCAGCGGCTACATTGTAGGTTCCTGCCATCAATACAGAGATACCGGTGCAGGTACATACCAGCAGTGTATCGATGTAAACGGAAAGTCCCTGAACCAGTCCCTGTTTCACCGGGTGAGAGGTATCAGTAGTAGCGGAGATCAGCGGGCTCATGCCATTGCCGGCATCGTTGGAGAAGAATCCGCGCTTGATGCCCCAAGCAACAGCGGATCCGACGATACCGCCGAATACGGCATCTTTGCCGAAAGCACTTGTGAAGATCGAAGCGACAACAGAAGGTACCTTTTCAACGTTGACTGCGATGATGATGATCGTGATGATGAAATAAATACCACACATGATCGGTGCCAGAAACTCAGCAACTTGGCCGATTCGCTTGATACCGCCCATGATGACAACAGCGACAATCGCTGTCATACCAATACCAACTGCCAGGAACGGAAGACCGAATGCACCGTTCACTGCGGTGGCAGCAGTCTGTGTCTGCATGGCAGGAAGCAGGAAACCAGGTCCGATAAATACTGCGATACAGAAAAGAAATGCGAGGATTTTGCCGAATTTCTTATTCTTGATACCGTTGGACATATAAAATGCCGGGCCGCCGGTCAGTTCACCGAGGTTGCGGGTCTTGTATGCCTGTCCGAGGATACATTCTACCATACCGGTTGAAGCACCGAGGATCGCTGTGATCCACATCCAGAATAATGCACCAGGACCGCCCATGAAAATGGCGGTGGCAGTTCCAGCGATATTGCCGGTTCCTACACGGCCGCCGACTGTAGTCGCAAAGGCCTGAAATGAGGAAAGACCGGTGTCGTTTTTGTTGTCGCCCTTTTCTGTCAGACAGTGCAGCATGTCACCGAAGCGTCGGATCTGCATTCCACGCAGTCTTACCGTAAACCACAGTGCGGCAACCATCAGGAATACACACATGACGGGATGCCAGATGATGTCATTTACGGCATTCATTACATTACTGAATACTTCCATTTTTCTTCTCTCCATTCTTTAACAAAATTCTTGATACTATTGTACGTTATTGCGGTGAATTGTGCAAAGGAAATATTCAGAAAATGACAAAAAAATGCAAATTTATTCGATTTTGACCAGATTTTGGATCGGAATAACGGTCTGATCCTCGAAAATGATCTGATTTTGGAAGGAATCGAGTTTTTTGACGATGCCGGTGTGCGAGATATATTCGCCTCCGGCTTTTCGTGTATCCGGCACGAAGTAGGTACAGGTGACAGGACTTGGCGACGGAAGACTGGCCTGCAGCAGCTGAAGCTGTTCGTTCAGACGAAGCTGCTGATCTTCATCGAGCTCGATCTTCCGGTCGGTCGTGCGTGCCGTTTCCTGAATGGCAGCATCGTGTCCGGTGAGTGCAGCGAAGGGGGCAAATTGTGCTGCACGGTCCTGCAGTGGCATCCGGGGATGCTTCCGCGAGGTCGGATGCGGCAGGTTGATGATATCATCGTAGGTATGCTGGCCGCGTTTGGGCGTCAGAGAATCATACATTGGGAGCACTCCTTTTTGGTTAAAGATGAAGCGATCAGAGGCAAATGCGTTGAAATGTTATCCATGCTGTGTCAGGCTTTGTGACCGCCGATCTGTTCATTGCGGCTTCGGGCGGTTGCACCTTCCTCCAGATCAATGCCTTTGAGGATCGCGTTTTTGCCGAATTTCTTTTTGATATTGAGCAGAGCTACCTGCATGTTGTGTTCACGCTCCAGCGCAGCTTTTTCGGCTTCCTGCTGTTTCTGCAGGGCGGCATAGTCGGTAAACAGATCCAACTGTTCGTAGCGGGGCTGAGCGGAAACGGTATGTGCCGGCACGACCTTGTTGGCGGTGATCGTGAGGCGGCGGATCAGCAGAGACGGATCGACGATCCGGTCATACAGCTCCAGAACAGCGGAGAGAATCTGCTGTGTGGACGAAGTCGGTGATTTGAGATTGACGGTGCTGTGGGCATGCTTGGGAATCCTGCGGCCGTAGGCATCGGTTTTGACCGGACCTTGGTAAGCAGACTGTTTTTGCGGTGCGGACAGATTTTCGATGTCATAGCCGACGGTGAGCACGAGCTGATCAGTCACAAGATTTTTGTCTACGAGATCGAGCACGAGTGCGTCAGTCATTTCCTTCAGAACCAGCTTTGCCTTTTCAAAGGAGTAGGGGCAATGCAGGACCTGTCCGGAGCCGATGCTGTTGGAGGCAGGCTTATATGCTTTGATCTGTTCAAGCGTACAGGGCTCATAGCCCCAGGCGTGATCGATCAGCAGCTCTGCGTTGATTCCAAACAGCCGGTATAAAAGATCTTCATTATAATAGTCGTTTTCTTTGCCGATGGAGCAGCGGGCGATATCGCCCATCGTGTGAAGTCCGTGTTCTGCCAGCTTTTTGGCATAGCCTCTTCCGACTCGCCAGAAATCCGTCAGCGGCTGATGCGTCCAGAGCATTTTCCGATAGGACATCTCGTCCAGAAACGCAATGCGCACACCGTTTTTGTCCGGTTTCGTATATTTGGCAACGATATCCATAGCAACTTTGCAGAGATACAGGTTGGTACCGATCCCGGCCGCCGCGGTGATCCCGGTGGTCTGCAGAATGTCCTGAATGATCGTAGAGACAAGTTCCTGCGGTGTTTGACCGTAGGTGTTCAGGTAGCCGGTCAGGTCAATAAAAACCTCATCGATCGAATAGACATGAATATCCTCCGGCGCAATATATTTCAGGTAGATTTCATAGATTCTGGTACTGTAATCAATGTAAAGTGCCATGCGCGGCGGAGCAGTGATATAGTCCAGCTTCAGAGCCGGATCCTGCTCCAGCGCAGTATGGTCGAAGGAACTGCCCTGAAACTGATGGGAAGGAGCGTTTCGCCTGCGGGCTTCGTTGATCTCTTTGACCTTCTGCACGACCTCGAACAGGCGGGCGCGGCCCGCGATCCCATGCGATTTCAGGGATGGTGAGACCGCAAGGCAGATTGTTTTTTCTGTTCGGCTGGCATCAGCCACCACAAGGTTGGTGGTCAGCGGATTCAGATTGCGTTCTTTGCATTCGACCGAAGCATAGAAGGATTTGAGGTCGATTGCGGCATAGAGACGGTCAGACATGGCAGTGTTCCCTTTCTTTTTCTAGTTTAAATATAATGCTTGCGGATTGTTCCGTGTGCGCACGTTCGCAATCCTTCCACAATTATAAATGGTGAGGGGAGGAGGAGACAAGGGGAAAAATGTTATCTTAAAATTTTATAAACTGCACAAAAACATCTTGTCTTTTTTGTGAAAAAGTATTATAAATAGTTAGCTAGCTAATAATTAGTTGGCTAACTATTTTTGCTTCTCAGGGAGGTGGAAGGTTGAGATTCGGAGAAAAATTTGAGGAACCGCCGTTTAAAGATGAAAAAGAGAGGGACAGTATTCATACATGGCTTGTCCGGCTTGCGCACTGCTACGGTGCGATGAACTACCGTCGTCTGAATGAGATGGGGATTCACCCGGGGCAGCTTCCGGTCATGCGGGCAATTTCTGTCAAGGCAGGTATCACACAGCGGGAACTGGCACAGGAGCTTCAGGTGAAGCCGCCGACGATCGCCGTGACGATCAAGCGCATGGAAAAGGCGGGACTGATCTGCCGCCGGGAAGATCAGATGGATCGGAGAGTGTGCCGGCTCTATCTGACAGAAAACGGGCAGAAGCTTTCTGAGGAACTGCGGGAATTGATCGAAGAAAATACACAGATCGTACTGAACGGTTTTTCAGAGGAAGAAGTAAAGGAAATGAAAGGCTATTTTGCGCGGATCATCCAAAATATGCAGGAGATCGCCAAGAGCGAAGCACAGACAGCGGATCATGTGTGTCCGCTTTGTGATGACCACGAAGAGGTGGAATAAAAGGAGGTAACTATGACAAAGCTTGCAAAATATTTGAAAAGTTCTGTCGGCTATTTGATTTTGGTCGTAGCGCTGCTCTTCCTTCAGGCGTATTGTGATCTGGAACTTCCGGATTATACGTCAAGGATTGTTAATGAGGGAATTCAGCAGAAGGGCGTCGAAGACGGTGTGCCGGACAGAATGCGGGAAGAGACGATGGAGACACTGAAGCTTTTCCTGTCACAGGAGGACGCAGCGCGTCTGGAAGAAAGCTATACGCTGGAAGATGGTATTTATCATAGAAATGAGCTCACGAAGGAAGTGCGGGAGGAACTGAATAGCGCACTGATCAATGCAGAGCTGATCGCACAGAGCTTCTCACAGGAGAGTGAGCAGACGGAGATGATGCGCAGTCAGATGCAGATTCCGGAAGGTGTATCACTTCTGGAGGCAGTGAAGCAGATGCCGGAGGCTGCGAGAGAGCAGATCGTTTCCGGGATCCGGACACAGCTGGAAGCGATGCCGGAGACTATGACAGCGCAGTCGGCAATTCTCTTTGTGCAGCAGGAGTATGAGGCAATGGGAGAAGATCTGGCAGAACGTCAGACCAGTTATATCCTGAAGACAGGCGGCAGTATGCTGCTTCTGGCTCTGCTTGCCATGGCGGCGTCGATCGGCGTGACCTTCTGCTGTGCGCGGACAGCAGCGACTACGGCGCATGATCTGAGAAATGATGTGTACCGCAAAGTAATCGGATTCAGCAATCAGGAATTTGGCAGATTTTCCACTGCATCACTGATCACACGAAGCACAAATGACATTCAGCAGATTCAGATGCTGCTGGCAATGGGAGTTCGTATTCTTCTGTATGCGCCGATCGTAGGCCTCGGCGGTGTGCTGAAAGTCGTGCAGACTAATGTCTCCATGAGCTGGATCATTGCACTGGCCGTTATTATCATCATGCTGATGATCGGTGTCCTGTTTTTGGTAGCGATGCCGCGGTTCACGAAACTGCAGACTTTGATCGACCGTCTGAACCTCGTTACGCGTGAGATCCTCAGCGGTATCATGGTGACGCGTGCTTTCAGTGCAGAGAAGCATGAGGAAGCACGATTTGAAAAAGCAAACAAAGACCTGACCAAAACGAACCTGTTTGTAAACCGCTGCATGACCTTTATGTCACCGATCATGATGCTGGTGATGAACGGTGTCTCGGTCCTGATCGTCTACAACGGATCCCATTCCGTGGATGCAGGTACGATGCAGGTCGGTGATATGATGGCATTTATTCAGTATTCGATGCAGATCATTATGTCATTTTTGATGATCTCTGTCATGTCGATCATGATTCCGAGAGCAAATGTGGCAGGAAAGCGTATCTATGAGGTGCTCAGTACAGAATCCTCGATCGAGGAACCGAAACAGCCGAAGCAGCCGAAGCCGGACGTATGCGGAGAGGTAGAATTTGACCATGTATCGTTCGCTTATCCGGACGCAGATGAAAAGATCCTCGAGGACGTCTCCTTCAAGGTGAAAAAAGGTCAGACTGCCGCATTTATCGGAAGTACCGGTAGCGGCAAGAGTACCCTGATCAATCTGGTGCCGCGTTTTTATGATGTGACAGAGGGTGCGGTCCGGATCGACGGTGTGGATGTAAGAGATCTGAGCAAGGAAGATCTCTGTGCAAGAATCGGTTATGTACCGCAGAAGGGAATCCTGTTCTCCGGAACGATTGACTCCAATATCCGCTACGGCAGAATGGAAGCGTCTGCAGAAGAAGTCAAACAGGCTGCGCAGATCGCACAGGCATCTGACTTTATCGAGGCCAAAGAAGAACAGTATGACTCACCGATCGCACAGGGCGGTACGAACGTATCCGGCGGTCAGAAACAGCGTCTCTCCATCGCAAGAGCGATCGCCAAACAGCCGGAGATCCTGATCTTTGATGACAGCTTTTCGGCGCTGGATTACAAGACAGATGTGGCGCTGCGCCGTGCTCTGAAGGAAAAGATCAAGGATACAACGACACTGATCGTAGCACAGAGAATCAGCACGATCCTTCATGCAGATCTCATCGTTGTTCTGGACGAAGGCAAAGTGGTCGGTCAGGGTACACATAAGGAACTGATGGAAAGCTGTGAGGTTTATCGTCAGATCGCGGTATCCCAGTTGTCAGAGGAGGAATTGGCATGAGTGAAACGAGAAGACCAAGAGGACCGATGGGACGCGGTCCCGGAATGAGAGGCGGGGAAAAGGCGAAAGACTTTTCCGGCAGCATGAAAAAAATCATTCGATATATGAAAAAATATTATGTCCGCATCGGTGCAGTGCTTCTGTTCGCATTGGCAAGTACCGTATTCAGTATTGTCGGACCGAAGATTCTCGGTAAGGCGACTACGGAGCTGTTCAACGGACTGGTAGCCAAGATTTACGGAACCGGAAGCATTGATTTCGGAAAGATCGGACAGATCCTTGCGTTTACGATGGGACTGTATGCGTTCAGTGCAGTATTTTCCTTTTTGCAGGGACTGATCATGACAGGAGTTTCCAACGATGTGACATACAGCCTGAGACGGGATATTTCGCAGAAGATCAACCGAATGCCGCTGAAATATTATGAGAGCAGAACGACCGGTGAGATCCTCTCCCGCGTGACCAACGATGTGGATACACTGGGACAGAGCTTAAACCAGTCGATCACACAGCTGATCACTTCTGTGACAACAATGATCGGTGTGCTGGTCATGATGTTCAGCATCAACGTCTGGATGACACTGGCATCGCTTCTGATTCTGCCTGTCTCCATCGGTCTGATGGGTGCAGTCATGGGACGTTCGCAGAAATATTTCCGCGGTCAGCAGAAATACCTCGGTGAGGTGAATGGTCAGATCGAGGAGGTCTACGGCGGACATCAGGTCGTTCGTGTATTTAATAAAGAAGAAGATGTGATCGCAGAGTTTGAAAAAGTCAATCAGAAGCTGTATCACACAGCATGGAAATCACAGTTTCTGTCCGGTATTATGATGCCGATCATGCAGTTTATCGGCAATCTGGGTTATGTGCTCGTCGCAATCCTCGGTGGATTTATGGTGATCAAAAACGCAATCGAGGTCGGTGATATCCAGTCCTTCTTCCAGTACATCAGAAACTTCACACAGCCGATCCAGCAGATCGCACAGGTGACCAACATGCTTCAGTCAACAGCGGCAGCTGCAGAGCGTGTCTTTGAGTTCCTAGAGGAGGAAGAAGAAGATCAGACCGTTGAGAATCCGGTGGATATTACAAATCTCAGCGGAAATGTAGAATTTGACCATGTCAGATTTGGCTATGATCCGCAGCAGACGATCGTAAATGATTTTTCTGCAAAGATCAGGGACGGACAGAAGATTGCGATCGTCGGCCCGACCGGAGCCGGCAAAACGACGATGGTCAAGCTGCTGATGCGCTACTACGATGTCAACAGCGGCAGCATTCGGATCGACGGACACGATGTACGTGACTTTGACCGGAGCAAGCTGCGTGAGATGTTCGGCATGGTTCTGCAGGATACCTGGCTGTTCTCCGGAACGATCATGGAAAATATCCGCTATGGACGGCTGGATGCAACCGATGAGGAAGTGATCGCAGCGGCGAAGGCAGCACATGTACACAAATACATCATGCAGCAGCCGGGCGGCTACCAGATGGTTCTCAATGAGGAGACCAGCAACATCTCACAGGGACAGAAGCAGCTGCTGACGATCGCGCGGGCGATTCTGGCAGACAACAAGATCCTGATCCTCGATGAGGCGACCTCATCAGTCGATACCCGTACTGAGATCCGGATCCAGAAGGCGATGGATAACCTGATGAAGGGCAGAACAAGTTTTGTCATTGCACACCGCCTTTCAACGATTCGCGATGCAGATCTGATCCTTGTGATGAAGGACGGCGATATCATTGAGCAGGGTAATCATGAGGAACTGATGGCACAGAAGGGCTTTTACTCAGAACTGTATAACAGCCAGTTTGAGCGTGCAAGTGCATAAATCAAATAAGAAAGAAAAAGGGCGCCCAGAAGCGTCCTTTTTTATTGCTGTGCGCTATTAGTTAAAGTTCCGGTATAGATGATATTTGGAACGATGAACAGATACGAATTGACGCAGCAAAATAGGATATGTTAAAATAAGTCAAATACTCCGTTGCAACAAAGGGGTATTTGGCCCTCGCGGCAGTCGCCAAATGTCTGCAAGCAGTCACTTGGCTCGTTGCTCGTGGGAATAAAAAAACGGGAGGAAGAACAACAATGAGAACAACCGGAAAAAAAATTCGTGTGGCTTTGCTGATGTTTTTTGTATCGTTGTTTTGGCTGGCAGCGGTACCTCAGCGGACAGAGGCAAAGGAATGTGTAGTGTACTATGATGTGGCCAGAAACGGACTGATGCAGGGGATCAAAGAGGCAGGAAGTACCAGCCTGCAGATTGATGCAGATCTGAATAAGATTGCAAAGCAGATGGCTAAAAATTATTGTTTCTGGTCTTTTAAGAACGATCAGGAGTGGATTGCATCGATGCAGAGCAATACAAATCATCTTAAATCGTGGCAGTATAGACTTACGTCATTTGAATATGAGTATCTGGGTGAGGATATTACAGATGCACAGAAAGCGATTACATCTACTGTAGGCTACATTGCAAAAGATAAGTCTGAGTATAATTTAATAGGTGCTGCAACCATTCAAACAAAATCGGACAGTGGCATGGTAATTTACACGAGCGTGGTCGTGATTGGCAAGGGTGAATGTAAGCCGGATACACAGTCAGGAACCAAAACAGAAACATTGTCTGCTAGTTCTACGGTAGATTTTTCAGATGGTTCTAAACCGACCAAACCGTCTCAACCATCCAAACCGGCTCAACCGACCAAAGTGACAAAGATTCAGCTCAGCAAGACTTCAGCAACGCTTCTTGCTGGCAAGAAGCTGAATCTGAAAGCGGTGGTTTCGCCGACAAATGCAGCGAACAAAAATCTGGTATGGGAAGTCAATAACAAGAAGTACGCATCTGTGAGCCAGACAGGTGTTGTGACAGCCAAAGCTGCCGGTGCAGGCAAGAAGGTCACAGTCACAGCGAAGGCCAAAGACGGCAGCGGTAAGAAAGCCACCTGTACGATCAAGATCAAAGGTGCAGTGAAAAAAATCACCCTGAAAGCTTCCAAGAGCGTAAAAGCAGGAAAAAAACTTACAGTTAAGGCAACAGTAAGTGTTGGAAAGAATGGAAGCAAAGCATTGAGCTGGAGTGTCAGCAACAAAAAATATGCCTCTGTCAATACAAAAGGTGTTGTAACAACGAAAAAGGCAGGAAAAGGCAAGACAATCACAGTCACTGCGAAAGCAAAGGATGGAAGCGGCAAGAAAGCATCTGTCAAGATTAAACTGAAATAAAA
>CAZEPO010000066.1:0-10130 GCA_964514125.1 uncultured Lachnospiraceae bacterium | reverse complement strand
AAGGCATCGTACTTTGCACTGTGTTTTCGCATTCAAAAAGCTCGTCCCATGTAATCTAAGATCACAAGGGACGAGCTGTATACTCGCGGTTCCACCCTGATTGCTTCTGGTCTGACTGCTGCACACTGTCGGCATCAGTCCTTCCAAAAACCACTCATTCGACGATAACGGAGTCACCGGACCGGATTGGGGCCACTCAGAGGTAGTTTTCGAATCGGTTCCACTGAAGATGCTTCCAGCCTAGGCATCTCTCTCTGGCAGCTTTCACGACCTACTCTTCTCTTCAACGTGTTCTACACAGGATCGGTTTTTGTGTTTTTATTATAGCACCAGAAAAAATTGTGTCAAGTTTTTTCAAACCAATGCTGCTGCCAAATCCTGCTCCGTTTTTACTTCAATGCCTCCATGACCTCTGCACGATATGGAATGGACGGCACGGCACCTTTTCTGGTCACGGCAATCGAAGATGCCTTCGCACTCATCTTCAGGATCTCAGGAATCGGCATTCCCTCGATCAGACCTGCCAGAAAGTAACCGGTGAAGGTATCTCCTGCTGCAGTCGTATCCACAGCTTCTACCGGATAGATCGGCTGATCATAAACGTCCTCACCCTCTGCGTATTTTGCACCGTCTTTGCCAAGTGTCAGCACAATCTTGGCATGCGGGAACATCTCACGCATCTTATCGAGTACTTCATCCGGCTCTGTCAGACCTGTGATCTGACCGCCCTCTACTTCATTAAGAAGGAAAATACTGATCTTTTTCATATCGACCGCATTCAGTTTTTCGTTGAACGGAGATGGATTCAATGCGATCTGCATACCCTTTTCATAGGCACGGTCTACGATATACGGCAGCATATTCACTTCGTTCTGAAGCAGAAGCACGTCTCCTTTTTCAAAATGGCTCAGCACCTCATCCACGAATTCTTCCGTCAGCATCTGATTCGCTCCTCCATAGAGAAGGATACAGTTCTGTGCCTTCTGATCTACCTGAATGATCGCATGGCCGGTCGGCGCATCGATCTTGCGGATATATTCGGCATGTACACCATACTCCTGGCATGCATCCAGAAATGGCTGGCCATCCTCGCCGATCAATCCGCCATGATAAATCTCTGCCCCTGCCTTTGCAAGTGCCATTGACTGATTGATACCCTTGCCGCCAAGAAAAACATTGCGGGACTCTGCAGACTCCGTTTCTCCCGGCTGCACGATGTGATCCAGATTGTATACATAATCCAAATTCAAAGATCCAATATTTAATACCTTCATTTCAAAATTACTCCTTTTTGTAAAACTTACCTAATTATCGTTCCTCTCGGAAATACGCTAATCCCAGACTTGCAGGCGGCTGACTCTCTCGCTTGCTGCGGATACTGGTGATGACAAGAACGGCCAGCGTTACCAGATATGGGATCATCTTGTACAGCTCCTGGAATTCCATGTGCTCCATACCGGTCGGAATATACAGATACAGGATATACAGACCGCCGAACAGGAAGGAAGCCAGAATACTGATGTTCGGACGCCAGATCGTAAAGATAACCAATGCGATCGCCAGCCATCCTCTGTCACCGAACGCATCGTTTGACCATACGCCGCAGGCATAATCCATTACATAGTACAAACCGCCCAGACCTGCGATCATACAGCCGATGCAAGTCACGATGTATTTGTACTTGCTGACATTGATTCCTACCGCATCTGCTGTATTCGGGTTCTCACCGACTGCCCGCAGATGAAGTCCCACACGCGTATGCTTCAGCACATAGGAAGCGATCAGTGCGATGATCACTGCCAGATATGCCAAAAATCCATAGGATAAAAACACCTTGCCGAACCAGCCCAGCTTCGATGCGAACGGCAGTGACTGACTGAAATATTTGCTGGTCGCAGAGAGTGCGATCGACGGCACATCGGTGTCTACCAGCTTGATCAGTGAGCCACCGAAGAAGTTTCCAAAGCCTACGCCGAATGTCGTCATGGCAAGACCGGTCACGTTCTGATTTGCACGCAGCGTTACAGTCAGGAAACAGTAGAGCAGCCCCATCAGCAGCGAACCAAGCAGGCAGCAGATCAGTGGGATCAGAACTGCCAGCAGCGGATTCATCTCTGCGCCAGAGTGTTCATAAAAGAAGGCTCCGATTACGCCGCTGATGCCGCCGACATACATAACACCCGGAATTCCAAGGTTCAGATTACCTGTTTTTTCGGTCAGGATCTCACCGGTGCTGCCATACAGAAGCGGAATCCCCTGTACAATGGCTCTTGGGATAAATGCGATCAAAAAATTCCACATGATTATCTGCCTCCTTTCGCTTCATGTCTGCAGGACTGGATCCGATAGGAAATGAAAAATTCACATCCGATCAGGAAGAACAAAATGATTCCAGTCAAAATATCTGCATAAGACTGATTCAGTCCGAAGGTTGTCGAAATCTCACCGGCTCCGCGGTTCATAAAGATGATCAGCGCACTGGAGAAGATCATGATGATCGGGTTAAATTTGGACATCCAGGACACCATAACAGCAGTAAATCCCTGTCCGCCCGCGATCGTAGTCGTAACCGTGTGGTTGATGCCGCCGACCAGCAGCAGCCCGACCAGACCACAGACTGCACCAGAGAGCATCATCGTACGGATAATGACCTTTGACACCTTGATTCCGACATATTTTGCCGTATTTTCACTCTCACCGACAACAGTGATCTCATAACCATGTTTCGTATATTTCAGATAAATATACATAAATGCCGTAACCAGCACAGCCACCAGAATAGTCAACAGATACTTGGATTCAAAGATCTGCGGCAGCCAGCCGGCATTGGTATTCTGATTGATGATACCAATCTTGCCGGAGCCCTTCGGCACCTCCCATACAATCGTAAAAAATGCAACCGTCTGTGTCGCAATATAGTTCATCATCAATGTAGACAGTGTCTCATTGGTATTCCATTTTGCTTTGAAAAACGCTGGAATAAACGCCCAGATCATACCAGCCGCAAGACTGGCTGCGATCATGCAGATGATCAGCAGCGTATTCGGAATTTTATCTCCAAGGCAGATCATACAGGCTGCTGCTGCCAGACCGCCCATGAGCACCTGACCCTCTCCTCCGATATTCCAGAAACGCATCTTAAATGCCGGAGTCAGTGCCAATGAGATCAAAAGCAGGATTGCTGTATTCTGAAGTGTGATCCAGCTCTTGCGGGCAGTACCGAACGCACCGACAAAGATGGACTGATAAACCTGCACCGGATTCACACCCGTTGTGATCGTTGTGATGATTCCGCAAAGCACCAGTGCCAGCAGGATCGCCGCAATACGGATTCCGAATGACTGATACCACGGAAGTGCGTCCCTCTTTACGATATGAAAACGTGGTTCTTTTCGTTTCTCATTCATGCTTCTTGTCACCTCCGACTCTGGTCATCATCATTCCGACCTGATTTTTATTGGCAGTCCGTGCATCTACGATGCCGCTGACCTGTCCGTCACAGAGTACCATGATCTTATCCGAAAGCTTCAGCAGTACATCCAGATCTTCGCCTACGAAGATTACGGCCACGCCCTTTTTCTTCTGATCATTGAGCAGATCATAGATTGTATAGGAAGAATTGATATCGAGACCGCGTACCGCATATGCAGTCAGCAGTACAGTCGGTGCAGATGCGATCTCACGTCCGACCAGAACCTTCTGCACATTGCCGCCGGAAAGTCTGCGGACCGGTGTCTCAACGCCCGGTGTCACGACTTCAAGTCCTTTCACGACTTCCTTCGCCAGTTTTTTGGAAGGTTTACGGTCTGTGAAAGGTCCGCGGCCATGGCGGAACGAACGCAGCATCATATTGTCGATCAAGTCCATATTTCCTACCAAGCCCATGCCAAGACGGTCCTCCGGAACGAAGGACAACGAAACGCCCAAATCTGTGATCTTCAGCGGATCCATACCGATCAGCGCTTCTTTTGAGCCGTCATCCTGTATATAGTGGATTTCCCCGGCTTCTGTCGTCTGCAGACCTGCGATTGCTTCCAGCAGTTCCTTCTGGCCGCAGCCGGAGATTCCGGCAATGCCGAGGATCTCACCGCTGTTCGCCGTAAATGAAACGTCCTTCAGTTTCAGAACGCCTTCCTCGCTGCGTACCGTAAGTCCCTGCACTTCAATACGCGGTTTCGGATCCACCGGTTCAGACCGGTCGATATTCAAGGTCACCGGATGTCCGACCATCATATTCGTCATCTCGGCTGCATTCGTATCCTTTGTCGCCATATCACAGATGTATTCGCCGTCACGCAGAACAGCTACACGGTCTGAAAGGTCTTCTACCTCGTTCATCTTGTGTGTAATGATAACGATCGCCTTGCCGTCATCACGCATCTTGCGCAGTACCCGGAACAGCTTGTCCGTCTCCTGCGGCGTCAGAACGGCGGTCGGCTCATCGAGGATCAAGATATCCGCACCGCGGTAAAGTACCTTGACGATCTCCACTGTCTGCTTCTGTGAAACCGACATATCATAAATTTTCTGCGCCGGATCCACCTCAAATCCATATTTCTGACAGATCTCGGAAATCTTGCGGGAAGCCTCTTTGATATTCAGCTTGCCTTCCAGTCCGAGAATAATATTTTCTGTCGCTGAAAGTACATCCACGAGTTTGAAATGCTGATGCACCATTCCGATGCCCAGATTCAGTGCATCCTTTGGTGAGCGGATGATCTCTTCTTTTCCATTGATAAAAATCTGTCCCTCGTCCGGAAAATAGATACCGGAGAGCATATTCAAAAGAGTCGTCTTACCGCTGCCGTTTTCTCCAAGCAGCGCCAGGATCTCTCCTTTGTAAATATCCAGATTTACGTTTTTGTTCGCAACTACGGAACCGAATGTCTTCGTTACATTCCGCATCGAAACTGCTGGTATTCTGGTTTCCATATTTTTTCCTTTCTTCATGCCAAAAGAGGGCAGCACATCATTCAAGAATACACTCGTATTCTTGCTGTGCCGCCCTCTGCCATTGTATTATTCACTTAAGCCTGCAGGGCCTGTCTTTTTCCTTAGAATGCTTCGTCCAGAAGAGTGATGCCATCAATCTGTACGTCAAAGTACGGAGCAGAACGGAAGCCTTCGCCAGACTCCTGGAAGTATCCGTCAGCCACTACTTCATGATCCGGTGTATAGTCTGCATCGGTATCCACATCAGCTTCATAGCTTTCAAGTGCTGCACCGTCTACTGTAAAAGTAGTTATATCAAATGCATGCACATTGCCTGCGATCAGGTCTGCTTTCACTGTTTCGAGTGCTTCTGCTGTGCCTTCTGCCACTGCATCACCGAGGTCTGTCAGTTCTACAGAACCAGTCTCAAGAGAACCGCACCAGTCAGCTGCAATCTCAGTACCCTCTGCTACACAGCCCATTGCGTACTCAAAGTACGGAGCCCAGTTGATCTTGGAAGATACCAGGAAGGTATTCGGGCAGGCACTTGCTGTGCTTCCGTTGTAAGAAACGTTCGGTACACCTGCAGTTTCGCATGCTGTCGGAGCTCCCATGGAGTCAGCATGCTGGCTGATCAGTACACAACCGTCTTCGATCAGTTTGTTTGCGCCCTCTTTTTCTGCTGTCTCATCATACCAGGAACCGGTAAAGGTAACTTCCATGGTAGTGGACGGGCATACAGAGCGTGCGCCAAGGAAGAAAGAGGTATAACCAGAAATAACCTCTGCATATGTATATGCACCAACATAACCCATCTTAGCTTCGTCTTCTGTGATGTCGCCAGCTTCGATCATCTCATTGAGCTTCATACCTGCAACAACACCAGCCAGATAACGTCCGTCATAGATAGATGCAAATGCATTATGGAAGTTTTCAAGCTGTTCTGTATGAGCCTTTGTACCTGTTGCGTGACAGAATTCTACTTCCGGGAACTCTTTGGCTGCTTCAATCATATAGTCCTCATGTCCAAAGCTGTCTGCAAAGATAAAGTTGCATCCGGAATCAGCGAGTTCACATGCTGCCTCATAACATTCCTGACCTTCCGGAATATTTGTCTTGATCACATACTCAACTCCCATGTTCTCGCATGCCTCTTTGGCTGCATTCAGGAAGTTCAGATCGTAGGTAGAGTTCTCATCATGCAGGAAGATAAAACCTGCCTTTACCTCGTTCTCTGCTGCATCAACAGTCACTGCTGCGCCAAATACGCCAACAGTCATTACACCAGCGGTCAGTAAGCTTAAAACCTTCTTATTCATTTTTTTCTCCTTCTGTTTTCCCTGTTTAGGTGAGTGTCCTGGATTCATTTAGGGATATTTTATTGTTCTCCTCTAGTTACCATTAGTCAGTATACGCATTTTGGTCGAGAATTGTCAAGATGTGTCAGAAAATTATTCGTAAAATCATTTTCTGCACACAAAAAAACACCGTCCCCGATGCTCTACGTCATCAAAAACAGTGCCTTCAGTGCGCGATCAGGGGCTCGAACCCTGGACACCCTGATTAAGAGTCAGGTGCTCTACCAACTGAGCTAATCGCGCGTTCCATTTCGTTTTTACCAAATTACTATAACATATTTTTTTGAAATTGCAATACCTAATTTTACTTTTTTTACAGATTAAATCCCAAATAACGAACTGCATTATTATACGAAACATCTTTTATAATCGTTTCCAACAGCGCCTTTCTCCGTATTGACTTTTTCAGTCTCTTCCATTACTTTTTGTGTAAGCACTTACATTCTTATATTCGTACGTTATGAGGAGAAACACAGTATGAAAAACTATATCAAAATCCATCCATCTGATAAAGTTGCCGTAGCGCTGCAGCCGCTAAGCGCCGGTTCCGTCATTTCCATTGATGACACACTGATCACACTGGCAGAAGATATTCCGCAGGGACACAAATTTGCGCTCACCTCGCTGGCAGCAGACGAGCCGGTTATCAAATACGGCTGTCCGATCGGTGTTATGAAAGAAGCAGCTGAGAGGGGAGCATGGATCCATACCCATAATATGCAAACCTCCCTCGGCGATCTGCTTACCTATACCTACCATAAACAGGAGACAGCTCTGCAGCCGAGCGAAGAACGTTTTTTCCAGGGATATCGCAGAAAAAACGGAACCGTCGGTATCCGCAATGAGATCTGGATCATTCCTACCGTCGGCTGTGTCAATAACGTGGCCGCCGCCATCGAGAAACGAGCTGCTGCTTTTGTCACAGAACACATCGATGCAATCACTGCATTCCCGCATCCCTACGGCTGTTCCCAAATGGGGGATGATCAGGAAAATACCAGAAAAATACTGGCGGATCTTGTCAATCACCCGAACGCGGCCGGTGTATTGGTATTGGGGCTTGGCTGTGAAAACAGCGGCATAGACGAACTCAAAAAATACATCGGAGATTATGACGAAGAACGTGTCAAATTCCTTGTCGCTCAGGAATGTGAAGATGAGATCACTGCCGGCACCGCCCTTGTACAGGAGCTGGTACAGTATGCTGATACGTTTCGGCGTGAAAAAATTTCCTGCAGCGAGCTGATCATCGGTCTGAAATGCGGCGGATCGGACGGACTTTCCGGCATTACGGCCAATCCGACGGTCGGCGCATTTTCTGATATGCTGATCTCAAAAGGCGGAACGACGATCCTTACAGAAGTTCCGGAAATGTTCGGTGCCGAAACTCTTTTGATGAACCGCTGCGAAGACGAATCACTTTTCAACCAGACCGTAAAACTGATCAACGATTTCAAACAGTATTTCCAAAAACACGATCAGACCATCTATGAAAATCCATCTCCCGGAAACAAAAAAGGCGGAATCTCGACTTTGGAAGACAAGTCGCTTGGCTGTACACAAAAATCAGGGACTGCCCCGGTACGTGGTGTCCTTTCCTACGGCGAAACCGCAAAAGAAAAGGGATTGAATCTGCTGAGCGCACCTGGCAATGACCTGGTCGCATCCACTGCACTTGCAGCATCCGGTGCTCACATTGTTTTGTTCACAACCGGAAGGGGAACCCCGTTCGCTTCACCGGTTCCTACGATCAAGATTTCCAGCAACTCTGCTCTTTTCCAGAAAAAAGAAAAGTGGATTGATTTTGACTGTGGCAGCATGACTGCCGGCACAAGCCTCTCAGAGCTTGCCGAGCAGCTGTTTGATTACGTGATCTCTGTCGCTTCCGGAACCAAGATCAAGTCAGAACTTGCCGGATTCCACGATATGGCTATATTCAAACAGGGAGTCACGCTCTGATCTCAACCGGTCAATGACACGAGAAAGGATTCTAATATGAAAAAATTATCTTATCAGACACTCGAAGAACAATCCTACCAGGGATACTTATTAAAAGATGCACCGGAACGCGTCATCCAGTTCGGCGAAGGAAACTTTATGCGCGCATTTACCGACTATTTCATCGATCTGATGAACGAAAAAGCTGATTTCAACAGTAAGGTCGTCCTCGTTCAGCCGGCTTCCAGCCAGAGCAGTCTAAGAGACCGCATCAATGAGCAGGAGGGACTTTATACCTTATATCTCAGAGGGTACGAAAATGGGCGCGAGGTCAATGACAAACGCATCATTTCCTGTGTTAGCCGCTGTCTGAATATGTACCGTGACTACGAAGCTGTCATGCGCTGTGCGGAAAATCCTGAGCTCAGATATATTACCTGCAATACCACAGAGGCCGGTATCGTTTACGATGCTTCCTGCAGCTTCACAGATACGCCGCCTGCGAGCTATCCTGCCAAATTAACTCAGTTTTTATACCGCCGTTTCCAGACCTTTGGAGCACAGTCTGGCAAAGGCTTTGTGATCCTTGCCTGTGAATTGATCGATGACAATGGCAAAGAATTAGAGCGGATCGTCAAAAAGTATGCGGCGCAGTGGAACCTCGGAGATGCATTCCTTCACTGGCTCGAGCACGAAAACCTGTTCTGCTCTACATTGGTCGATCGGATTGTGACCGGTTATCCCCAAAACGAAGCTGCTGCACTCAACGAAACCAACGGATACGAGGACAGCCTCATCGATACAGGAGAAGTATTTGGAGCCTGGGTGATCGAAGGCCCAGAATCCCTAAAAGCAGAGCTGCCTTTTGAGAAAGCCGGACTTCCCGTCCTGATCACAGACGATCACAAGCCATATAAACAAAGGAAAGTCCGCATCTTAAATGGTGCTCACACCGCTATGGTCCTCGGTGCTTATCTTACCGGACAGGATATCGTCCGTGACTGTATGGAGGATGAAACAATCCTGACTTTCATGAATAAGACAATATATGATGAGATCATTCCGACACTCTCCCTGCCGGCCGAGGACTGCAGAAATTTTGCTGCAGCAGTGACTGAACGGTTCAAAAATCCATTTATCGACCATGCACTCCTCGCAATCTCATTAAATTCCACCTCCAAATGGCGGGCACGTGTTCTGCCGTCACTGGAGAAATATATAGAAAAATTCGGAAAACTGCCTGCCTGCATCACAGCCTCCTTTGCTTTCTATGTTTCGTTTTATCGCGGACAGGAGCGCACTGTGGACGGATTGAGAGCAGCACGTCCGGACGGTACCACTTACACGATCTCGGACGACCAGTCTGTTCTTGACTTTTTTTATGCACACAAAAATACTCCGATTGAAACACTGGTACACGCACTTTGTTCCAATGCAGCCTTCTGGGGCAAAGACCTGACCGCTCTGCCTGGATTCGAATCAGAGGTGATCCGTATCCTGAAAAACATCGAAACATCCGGAATTTACGAACAGATGCGTACGCTCTGCAGATAATTCACCCTTCAGTATTGCACAAATGAGCTGTTTGCCCAAACTTTTTAAAAATCTGCATAATTTTCCTTCCATTTTTTATTTTTTATGGTACAATTTTAACATAAGCTTTTATTAATCAGGAGGATTTACATATGGGTAAAGAAATGATTGCAATGCTTCTTGCCGGCGGTCAGGGCTCTCGCCTCTACGCACTTACTTCGAAGCTTGCAAAACCAGCAGTTCCTTTTGGTGGCAAATATCGTATCATCGATTTTCCGCTTTCCAACTGCGTAAATTCAGGCATTGATACAGTCGGTATTCTGACACAGTATCAGCCACTTGTTTTAAATGAATATATCGGAAACGGAC
>CAZEPO010000065.1:0-10140 GCA_964514125.1 uncultured Lachnospiraceae bacterium | reverse complement strand
GGTGTAAAGGTATACGGTGCCTCAGCTTCTTTCTGATAATAGTATTCCAGATCACAGGAACCACATTCTTCATCTGAGCCAAGAATCAGCCGCACACTTTTCTTAAGCGGAATTCCCAGTTCTTTGATTGCTTTCATCGCATAGAGTGCTGCGACTGCCGGACCTTTGTCATCAGAAGTACCGCGGCCATAAATCCGTCCGTCCACTACCTTTGGTTCAAAAGGCTGTGTCACCGTCCAATCCTCCGTAACCGGAACTACATCCAGATGCGCCAGGATATCAAGTGCTTTTTCTTCCTTTGAAAAATCAGCTGTCACCACATAGTTCTCATAATTGGTTGTAAAAAATCCATGTTCCTTCAGCAGCGCCTCTGCTTCTGCAATCGCCTTCGCAGGACCTTCTCCAAAAGGCATGCCCTCTTTCGCTTCCCCTTTCTGGCTGTTGATTCTTACCAGTCTGGACAAGTCTGCCAACATTTCTTCTCTTTTGCTGTCAATATACGCGTCAATTTTTGCTCTGTACATGTTGTTTCCTCTCTCTTTATGAAAACAGGACTGCTGCAAAAAATATGCTTTTGCAGCAGTCCCTTTTTGTTAATTCAGAAATGCTTCGATATCTGCTTTATTCGGAAGTGCCGGAATACCGCCCTTCTTCTGTACGCAGATGCCGCCTGCTGCGTTGCCATAGGTAAGTGCCTGACGGATCAATTCCTCGTTCAGATCAGCTGTCTTTTCCACACCGCTCATCAGAAGTTTGGAAAGAAATCCACCCCAGAATGCATCTCCTGCACCTGTTGCATCTACTGCGTGCACCTTATGACCTGCTACAACACCTTCGCTTCCATTAAAGAAGTATTTGGCTCCATTGGCTCCAAGTGTCTCGATCACAACAGAAATATTATATTCTTTCATCAGATTCGGAATATTTGCCTCACCACCGACAAAATCAAGTTCTTCATCGGAAACCTTCAGAAGATCTACATACGGAAGTACCTGATCTACCACTTCTTTGCATGCTTCATAGCCCCACACCATATTTCGGTAGTTCACATCGAAGCTGACCAGTTTGCCAAACTTTTTCGCAAGATCCATCGCATAAAAATGCGCATCACGGCTCGGATTTGCAGACATACCCATAGAGCCGGCCTGCAGCAGCTTTGTGCTGCGGATCATCTCTTCTGTCACATCTGATTTGTCCAGAAGAATATCTGCACCCGGTTTGCGTACAAATGTGAAGGAGCGTTCTCCGCCTTCATACAGCGTAACAAATGCAAGTGTTGTCACAGCTTCATCTGTCAGTTCCGGACACAGTACCTCTACACCATCCTGCTCCAATGTCTCTTTCAGCAATTTACCAAAATCATCGTTGCCAAGCTTTCCTAAGAATCCGGTCTTCAGTCCATTTCGCGCAATGGCAATACATGCATTGGCTGGTGCTCCGCCTGGATTGCAGATATAACTTCTTTCTTCGCTGCCCGGTGTAAAGTCGATCAGCATTTCGCCCATACAGATAATATCCATCTTCGTTTCCTCCATAATTCCGTTTTTGCACTTATTATAGTATAAACTATCCGTTAAAACAACTAAATTCTGCCTTCTTTGAATACCCGCATCATCTCTCGTGTCAGGCTGATTCCGTCATCTGCCGGGATTTCCTCCCTCGTACACCATCTGCCTTCCGAAAGTTCCGTCTCATCCAGTGTGATTTCGTCTGCACCATCCACCTCAGCAAAGAATCCCATCAGCAGCGTATCTGAGAAGGACCACGGCTGGCTCTTATAATAGCGAAGATTCTTTACTTTTAGACCTACTTCCTCCATCACTTCACGCTTGACCGTCTCCTCAATCGTCTCACCTGTCTCCGCAAAGCCTGCGATCAATGCGTATCGTTTGAAATCACGATCTGCATACTTTGTCAGGAGCAGACGTTCTCCATGCATCACACCCACGATCACAGCCGGACAGATTTTGGGATATTCTGTCAATCCACAGGCATTGCAGCGCATCATCCGTTCCTTCGCGTCATGTTCCATCGGTTTGCCGCAGCATGGACAAAATCTTCTATTGTGATACCAGTGTGCGATCTGCATTCCCGTAACTCCTGCAAAAGCTTCTTCCTTTGGCGCTGCCGTACGCATATATTCGATTTTTTTCCATTCAAAACCAGGAAACTGTTCTGCATCAATTGCCTGTTCCCGAAACAGATAGTATGTGGCCTCATCAATCCGGAATAAGTAGGTCTCCTTCCCCTTCAGTTCCGGAAGCTTCTCTGTCACCTGGCCATATGTAAGAAAGGTGATCTGCGCCTCATTGCCTCCGACCAATACCTCTCTGCCCCGATAGACAAGCACACGGCTGTCTTCCTTTGGTGCAACCGGAATATACTCATTGTGAAACCGACCTTCTCCTATGTCCTGTATCATAGTTTTCCTCCATTCCTTCCTTCTTATTTTCGCAAAGAAAAGGATGAAATCACTTTCACCCTTTTCGACGTATCGTTCTTATTTACCATTGTGTATTCCAGACAAATTCTTCTGCTACAGACTGTCCTACCTCCTGCGGAGTCTTCTGTTCCTCTGCTCTCGCCTGTTCTGCTTCTGACCGGTATTCCTTCACCTCTACCAAAAAGCATCTGTAATCTCCCACTACATAATGGTAAATACTGCGGTAATCCTTTGAGGAATCGTCCGCAATCAGGATATACAGGTAATCTTTGTCTGTCGTATAAGCTGCGCTCGTACTGATCTGTGCGTTCACATTGCTGTAGAGCAGATTGTTCGTCAGCATCTCACGAAGCTGTTCATATTCCATCACAGAATAGTTCGTATCCAGGTAACTGCACGTAATCACAGATGTCTCTGTCTGATCAGACAGCCCTTCTTTTTTGTAAACATGCTGTTCTGACTCATCCTCTGTGTCTTCTAACACCCAGCCGCTCTCCATTGTATAAGTTCCGGTAAGCGGTTCATCTGCTTCGAGAACTGTGAAGCCAGATTCTGTATCACCAATCACCACGAGATTCGAAGAACTGCTCTCCACTGATGCTTCGTCCAAATATCCAGTACCTTCCTCTGCATGCACACTCGAAGAATACGGCATTGCCAGCAGCACAGCTGCACTGATCACATATGCGATTTTTCTGGATGCGTATTTTGGATCTGTGCTTTTTTTTCTCATGAAATCGTCTCCCATATAAATTACTGATCTTCCATAAGTATAATAGGAAACCCTTCATTTGTCACGAAAAGATTTTATTAATTTGATCTTTACCATATTAAAAAAGTCCGCCAGACTGAAATCTGAAACGGACTTTCCTTATCACAATATTCTGTTCTTCCTGATCCAAGTCTACTCTGCACTAAGACCAGACATATAATCATCTATCGCAGAAGTATCTACTGTATAAGTAGTCAGCTCTCCTGTTGTCTCTTCCGGTGCTGTCACACCCTGATAAACAGCAACTCCTGTCCACGCAACAAGAACCAGTGCAAAAAGACCAAGTCCTGCCTGAACTGCTGCCCATTCTCTCTTTTCTCTCTTGATGATCTTCTTACGATTTTTTTTCTGTTCTTTATAACGGTCAACCTTTGCCTGACTCATATGACACTCTCCTTTACCAAACTGGGAATCATCACCATAATCCCCTCAATAGTAAATAGTATACACGATTCCCCAAGAATTTCAATCTTTTTTTGTGGAAAAGTATCATCTTAGAATGCCACGATCACACCGCCGTCATTTGCGTACATCGAAGAAATACCTGCCGTATCAAGCAGAATTGCATCTTTAACCTCCATCTTCTGCATGATTGCATCGCGAACCATTGCGCCGCGTTCTGGACAGTTGCAGTGTGAAACTGCGAGCACCTTGCCCTTGGAATCCTTCGCTGCTGCTACAACATAGTCAACCATTTTCATCATTGCCTTATTCGTGCCGCGTGCCTGATCAAGCTGAATGATCTGACCGTCTGGTGTCGCGCCCATGACCGGACGAATCTTCAGCACAGATGCAGCAAATGCCTTGATATTGCTGAGGCGACCATTTTTCCGCAGTGTTTCGAGATTTTCAAGTACAAAGTGCGTATTCATTGACTGAATATATGCTTCTACGGTATCAACCACTTCCGCAAAGTTCATGCCAGCCTCTTCGCATTCCTGAATCTTCATCGTGATCAGGGTTTCACCGATTGATGCAGAACAGGAATTAAACACATGAACCTGCATATCCGGTCTCTCTTCCAGCAAAAGCTCTTTGGCCAGCACAGCACTGTTATAGGAACCGCTGAGGTTCGCAGAAAGTGTAACCGCATAAGCCCGCTCCTCTGCCTTATCATACGCTTCTTTATAATAATCCGGGGAAGGACACGCCGACTTTGGACTGTTCGGACTCGCCGCTACCTTTTTCAGAAAATCTGCCTGATCAAATGTCTCATCATCCACGATCATATATTCATCGACCTGCATCGTCAGCGGTGCAGCAATCACTCTCTCATCTTCCTTCATCGCTGCAGTTTGTTCTCCGCAGCTGTCCATTACGACTACATATTTCATGGCTACCTCCCAATTCTCTATCCGCACCGTCATATTCCAAAATGCAGACGGTTTTCAAGTATCCTTTTTGTCTTTATTATCTAGTATTCAATACTACATTTATTCAGTATATCATAGCATATACTCGAAAGAAAGAAAAAAAATAATTTTTTCAAAAAATAATCCTTCCGTTGCAAATGGCTGTTCAAATACGTTATACTAATCTGACAGATCAGACTGCCGATCGTAATTCCCTGTCATCGAAACAGATGATCTGAATGTGACTACAAAGGAGGACTCTTTTTTGCGTTCTTATCAAATACAAAATACCCGTGATTTTATGAAACAGCTATTGATCGGAGATACGTTTGATACGTTTCTGCTCTCGGAAGCAGCGATCACAACCTTTGCTTCCTTCCATATTGATGGGAAGTTTCATTCAGAATTTTTCAGCACTGCCGAGCAAGAGCAGCCCGGTATTGAACAAAGCGGCTATACCCTGTGGAAACGCATCCGTCCGTTCTTTTTCGAACTGAACAAAGGCAAAAACACTCCGCTTTCCTTCCATATTGTATTCCGTCTGGCGCCACACAATGTCGAACAGCTGATTCGCCAAAGCGGCATCTCACTCCGCCCTGAAGATGTAGACGGGCTTTTTCTGAATATTCGCTATGACGGTTCTGCCGTCACCTGCATCAGCGGAACCTCATTGAAGATCTTCTCGCTGGACAAATCTCTGGAACACGCTTGGGACTCGATGCTCGAAAAATTTTTTCGCCAAAAAGAAATTCCATTTTTGACTCAATAGCCTTTGTTAGCACTCACTTTCGTTGAGTGCTAATTTTTTCTTGACATTTACATAATACGGCGTTAATATTATTAGCATGATAAGCATTTAACCATGTAAATTCTATTTTATTACATAAAGGAGTGTTTCGAAATGAGCAAAAAAACAGGAAGTCTTTCTATTAACAGCGAAAATATTTTCCCGATCATCAAAAAATGGCTGTATTCTGATCAGGACATTTTTATGCGTGAGCTGATCTCCAACGGCTGTGATGCGATCACCAAGCTGGCCAAGCTGGAAATGATGGGCGACTATACCTTCCCGGAAGATTACAAAAAGAAAGTAGAAGTCATCGTCAATCCGGAAGAGAAGACCTTGAAGATCATTGATAACGGTCTCGGTATGACTGCTTCTGAAGTCGAGGAATACATTACACAGATTGCATTCTCTGGTGCAACAGACTTTATCGAGAAATACAAAGACAAGACAACACAGGATGAGATCATCGGTCACTTCGGTCTTGGTTTTTATTCTGCATTTATGGTTGCAGACGAAGTTCACATTGACACACTCTCCTACTTGCCGGATGCTGCTCCGGTACACTGGGAATGTGACGGCGGCACCGAATATTCCATGGAAGAAGGCAGCCGTACACAGGTTGGTACTGAGATCACGCTTTTCCTTTCTGAAGATGCACTTGAGTATGCCAACGAATACCGTGTCCGTGAAGTCATTGAAAAATATTGTTCCTTCATGCCGGTACAGATTTTCCTCTCCAAAGCAAATGCAGAGCAGGAATACGAGACAATTGATGAATCCGAGCTTCTCGACAGCGACGTGATCGTAGAGCGTATCCATGAGGAAGCAAAGACGGAAGAAAAAGAGAATGAAAATGGTGAAAAAGAAGTCGTTGAGATCGCACCGGCACGCGACCGTGTCAAGATCAACAAGCGTCCGGTTTCTCTGAGCGATACCGCTCCGCTGTGGACCAAACATCCGAATGAGTGTACAGAAGAAGAATACAAAGACTTCTACCGTAAAGTATTCATGGATTACAAAGAGCCTCTGTTCTGGATCCATCTGAACATGGACTATCCATTCAATCTGAAAGGTATCCTTTACTTCCCGAAGATCAACACCGAATATGATTCTATCGAAGGAAAGATCAAGCTGTACAACAACCAGGTCTTCATTGCAGACAACATCAAAGAAGTAATTCCGGAATTCCTGATGCTGCTTAAAGGTGTTATTGACTGTCCGGATCTGCCGCTGAACGTTTCCAGAAGTGCACTGCAGAATGACGGCTTTGTCAAGAAAATTTCCGATTATATCACCAAGAAAGTAGCGGACAAACTGACCGGCATGTGCAAGACAGATCGTGAAGCTTACGAGAAATACTGGGATGATATCAACCCGTTCATCAAATTCGGCTGCATCAAGGATCACAAATTCGGTGAAAAACTGATGGATTATGTACTTTACAAGAATCTGGACGGCAAATATCTGACGATCAAAGACCTTGAAAAAGCTACAGAAGATGCTAAGGCAGAAGACACTGCTGAGACAGAAACAACAGAAGAAGCAAAGGATACTGCTGCAGAGGACAAAGAGCCAGAAAAACAGACGATCTACTATGTCACAGACGAGGTTCAGCAGAGCCAGTATATCAATATGTTCCGTGAAGCCGGTATGGATGCCGTGATCCTGCACCACAACATTGACAGTGCCTTCATCACTCATATGGAACAGCTCAACGAAAAGATCAAATTCCAGAGAATCGATGCTGATATCGATGCTGCTGTCAAGGAAGAAACCGATGCAGAAGCACTGAAAGAAACAACCGATACACTGACAGAGCTCTTCCGCAAGGCACTCGGCAAAGAAAACCTCGAAGTCAAGGTTGAGAAACTCAAAAATGAAAATGTGTCCTCTATCGTTACTCTTTCTGAGGACAACAGACGTATGCAGGAAATGATGAAGATGTACGGTATGTACGGCATGGATCCGAGCATGTTCGGCGGCAACGAGACACTGATCCTCAATGCCAACAACAAGCTGGTACAGTATGTTGCAGAAAACAAAGACTCCGACAACATTCCAATGATCTGTGAGCAGCTCTACGATCTGGCTATGATCGCTCACAAACCGCTTGCACCGGAAGCCATGACCAAGTTCATCGCAAGAAGCAATGAAATCCTGATGCTGCTGACAAAATAAACCATCTTATCCAAGATAAGCAAAAAAGATATCAGTATAGAATCTCTCTGTCTGATATCTTTTTTCTTGCCCCAAATACAGATTTTTCATTTCTTGACAAACCTCGCGAAAAACAGTATCCTTTTTTAAGTTATTCGTGTTTGCTCAGGAGGTAGCTATGAATAAAACACAGCCTTTTGGCGGTATTTCCGGCAGTACGCTGAAGCTGATCGCCATCACCAGTATGCTGATCGATCACACTGGTGCAACGGTCCTTCGTGCAGTTTTGAATCTTTCATCGGTCACTTCTGATCCTATCTGGTTTGCGTTCTGGAAAACCATGTACACCTACTCCAGAAATATCGGCCGGATTGCCTTCCCGATCTTCTGCTTTTTGATCGTGGAAGGTTTCACTCATACCAGAAACGTCTGGAACTATGCCTTCCGCATGTTCCTGTTTGCTCTGATTTCAGAAATCCCGTTCGACCTTGCATTAAAGGGCCGCTGGTTCAATCCAGATAAGCAAAATGTGTACTTTACCCTTTTGATCGGGCTTCTGGTTTTGATCGGTCTCTCTCTGACAGAGAAGCTGGCCGGCAATTTTGTCACATATGAAGCATGTTCTGATCAGACGCAGACAGTCTGTCCCCAAAAGCGATGTCAGAAACTCTTTCTATCCCTTCTTCAGACTGCAGTTTCTGCACTGATCATTCTGGGAGGAATGCGTCTGGCATCCGTGATCGACACCGACTACAATTTCAAAGGAGTATTTCTGATCGCACTCCTCTACCTTGTGCAGCATTATGTACGCTCTCCGGAAGCTTCCAGAAGTTCTCTATGTCTCGCCGGAGCAATGGCAGTCTCCTGGGAACTGCCCGCACCGATCGGATTCCTTCCGATTTATCTGTACAACGGTACCAGAGGACTTCACATCAAATATTTTTTCTATTGGTTTTATCCAGTGCATCTGCTGATCCTGCACGTGATCGCAGATTATCTGATTCCGCTGCTGTAAGTTCAGGCAGCCACTTATTTTATTTTTATCGAATGAAATATTGACCAGACCCGCCTGTAAGGGTTCTGTAGATACAGGAGGAAAATCATGAATAAAAAAGAAGTCGCCGAGATTAAACGTCTCTTTCATCCAGACCGCACACCGATCACTCGTGTCTGCGGCTGTTATGTAGACGCGGAAAAGAATAAAAAAACTCGCATCAAAGAAGCATTTCTCTCTCTGGAAGAAGAAGAAATGTTCAAATATTTTGAAATTTTCAAAAAAACGCTCTCCGGTACAATTGGTCGCAATCTGCTTGATATGGAATTTCCGCTGACACAGGAAGCCGGAGGCGGTACACAGGAATACCTGATGAAGCTCAAGAGCAGTCAGCTCAAGGACGAAGAACTGCTCGAGGAATTTTACGACAAGGTCATTGATACCTTTGCCTATTCAGAAAATTACTATATCGTTCTGATCCATGCGGCCTATGATATTCCCAAAAAGGCATCTGACGGCATCGAAATGTTCGACGCTTCTGATGACGTCTATGAATTTCTACTCTGCTCGATCTGTCCGGTGAAGCTGACCAAACCTGGGCTTTGCTACAACGAAAGTACCAACAGCATCGAACAGAGAATTCGCGACTGGTTTGTAGAGCCGCCGATCACCGGCTTTCTGTTCCCGGCTTTTACTGACCGCAACACGGACATCCACAGCATCCTTTACTACTCCAAAAATCCAGAAGAGCTGAATGTCGAATTTGCCCGCCTGCTGCTCGGCTGCGAACTGCCGCTGACAGCTGCGACCCAGAAAGAAACTTTCAATGCACTGATTGCTGAAACACTGCAGGGTGAATGTACCTTTGATACGGTGAAGACAATCCATGAAACCCTCACGGAGCTGATTGAAGAAAAGAAAGATGATCCGAATCCACTCTCTCTGGACAAGAACGATTTCAAACGTCTGCTTTCGGAAAACGGTGCCAGTGATGAAAATTTGGAGCATTTTGAAGAAGAATTTGAGGAAGCCGGAGGCAGCAGTCAGACTGCTCTCTACGTTTCCAACGTTGTCAACACACGCAAATTTGAGATCAAAACACCGGATGTTGTCATTCAGGTCAAACCGGATCGTGCCGATCTGATCGAGACCCGCATCATCAACGGCCGGCCTTATTTTATCATTCCGGCAGATGATTCCGTAGAAGTAAACGGAATTCCGCTCTCACCGATGCGCGCAGATCTGGAAGAAACAGAATAACGCTAATCCTGAAGCAGCAATACCTGAACTATATACAGTAAAACAATTTCTAAAAATTGAATCCCCAGACGAGTGTTCCGTATCCAAAATACCGAATTTGTCTGGGGATTTTTTCAGTTCTTATTTGATCCTTTTTCCTGTTGTCCGCATCCTTTTCCTCTATGCGGGCAACTGCTCGACGAGCAGCCAATGCACTGCACGCCTCGTTTTTTTTCTCTGATGATAAATGCAACTGCAGCACAGACGATCAGAAAAATGACCGCTATAATAAGCAAATCTGCCATTACTATCAACTCCTGTCTCCATTTTTCTATTTCTTATTACGGACGATTTTCACGCTTGCCAAAGTTATAATAAAACTGGTGCTGCAGCGTT
>CAZEPO010000064.1:1784-10143 GCA_964514125.1 uncultured Lachnospiraceae bacterium | reverse complement strand
ATGCCTGAGATGGTATTTGAATATATCCTCCGCCAGAATGGCATCGATCCGTTCACTGATCTGAACATTGACCAGTCGATCGACTTTGGCTCCACTGCTGCTGCTTTTTCCGGCGGGCTTGCCGACTTTACAGTGGAATTTGAGCCTGGCGCAACAACACTGGAGCAGGAAGGCGTTGGATATGTGGTCGCTTCACTTGGAACGGATTCCGGCTATGTGCCGTATACCGCCTACTGTGCAAAGAGCAGTTTTCTTGAAGAATCTCCGGAGCTGGTGCAGGCTTTCACAAACGCACTGCAAAAGGGTATGGACTATGTGGCATCGCATACACCGGAAGAGATCGCTGAGGTGATTGCACCGCAGTTTCCGGAAACAGACCTGGATACGATCACCGCCATCGTCACCCGTTATTATGAGCAGGACACCTGGAAAACCAATCTGATCTTTGAAAAAGAAAGCTTTGAACTGCTGCAGGATATTCTGGAAGGTGCCGGCGAGCTGGAGGAACGTGTGCCTTATGATGCACTTGTCACGACCCGCTTTGCAGAAGCAGCCTGTAGATAAGCTAATCCTTGAATAACTGTTCAGATCCGACCTCCAAAATACTTTGCATTTGACAAAATCAGGGCGAGGTACGGCTCCTCCAGAGTCATACCCCGCCCTTTTCACAGTCTGTTTTGCAGACAGCTCAATTATTTAGTTCCAAAGTTTCTCCGGGTAAAGTCCCTGCTCTTTCAGTGCACGAAGCGCTGCCACGACATGCGGCTTGTCCTCTTTGTAGGTCACGCCATACCATTTATCCATCGATTTGAGCACCTGTACAGTCGCTCTGCCCTCCAGCAGCAGCTCATCTACTACAAACGGCAGGAAATATTCGCATTTCAGTGGATTTTTCTCCAGATTCTCATCCAGGAACTTGCCAAATCTCTGCTTCAGCTCGACCAGCATACTCTCAGTAAAGCCCCACATATTCATGGACACGGTGCTTCCCTCCGGGATTGTTACCCAGGTCTGTCCGTCATCCTCTGTATAAGCTGTCACATCCCCGCGTTTTTCAATGTGTGTACGCTCGTTGATTTTTTTCAGATAACCGTTTTCGTCAGTCACACATACACCGCGCGCCACATGACCGTTCTCAGTCAGCGTATTTTCGAGCTGATAGCCAGTCATCATATAGCGGTAGGTACCGTCATCTTCATGCGTTGAGAGATAGTCATACGCCATTTTGAATGCGTTGCTTCCATAATAATCATCTGCATTGATCACGGCAAACGGACCATCGATCACGTCGATACAGCTGAGTACTGCATGTCCGGTACCCCACGGCTTCACTCTGCCCTCCGGCACCTCGTAGCCGTCTGGAATATTGTGAATATCCTGATACACATAGGCTACCTCCAGCTGCTTCGCGATACGATTTCCTATCGCTGCGCGGAAATTCTCTTCATTCTCTTTTTTGATGATAAAAACAACTTTCTGAAAACCTGCCCGAATCGCATCATAGATTGAAAAATCCATAATGATGTTGCCGTACTCATCGATCGGGTCGATCTGCTTCAGACCGCCGTAGCGGCTTCCCATACCTGCCGCCATTACTACCAAAACTGGTTTCTTCATACTTCTTTGCTCCTTCCCTCATTTACCTGAAAAAGGACAATCCTATCTGCACGCGGCAGTATTGGAATGTCCTTCTTTCTACCTTATAATTCTATATGACTTATTCTGCTGCACTCAGATATTTTTCAATCTTTGCAATAGCTTCTTCTTCATCTGTACCGTTTGCAGTTACCACGATCTTTTCACCAGCGGCCAGGCCAAGTGTCATCATGCCCATGATACTTTTGGCATTCACGTTTCTGCCTGCGCTTTCTACATGGATCTCACTCTCACACTGGCTTGTAACCTGAACGAGCATCGCAACCGGTCTCGCCTCAAGCCCATGCGGAAGTTTAATCGTGATTTCTTTTCTAGTCATAATATTTTTCCTCCTTGTTTTGCCTTAACTCTTCGGCCATCTGACTCAATTTACGCAATCTGTGGTTCACTCCTGATTTACCAACGGGAGGCACCAGCATCTCTCCCAACTCTTTTAGTGAAGCATCTGGATTGTTCAATCGAAGCCAGGCAATATCCGCCAGCCCAGCGGGCAGCGTATTCAGCCCTTTGACTGTCTCAAGATAACGGATATCTTCCATCTGTCTTACTGCTGCATTGACTGTTTTGTTGATATTGGCGGCCTCGCAGTTCACCTTGCGGTTCACATTGTTGCGCATATCCCGTACAATCCTGATATTCTCCAGATTCATAAGCGAAATATGTGCCTCCATGATATTCAACATGTCGACAATCTGAGCACCTTCTTTGATGTATACAATATAATGTTTTTTGCGCTGCACGATTTTGGCATCCGGGCCAAACGTATGGATCAGAGCCTGCAGCTGAAGTGCTCGTTCTTCCGACACACAGACAATCTCAAAGTGGTAAGATTTTTCCGGGTTGCTGATGGAACCTGCGCAGAGAAAGGCTCCCCGTATAAATGCCCTTCTGCAGCATGATTTCTGCACCAGAAGCTGATTGGCCGGTGATACCTGTTCTGCCACGTCACCATCTTCATCCAGCAGCTTCAGAGCCTGAAGCAAATCCAGAACAATCTCATGGTCACTTACCAGAACCGTGTAGATCTGATTGCTCTTTTTGCTGCCTTTATGTATCCGTACAGACACGTTACTACATATATTAAATGTTTTTTCCAATAATGTAAAGCATTTTCTTGCCACAGTTATATTTTCCGTATGTATTCGCAGCCGGTAACGCCCACTGGCTGAGATACAGACAGAACCGCACAGACCTACGATCGCCGCCAGCTCAGCCAGCTGACAGTGCCTTGCCTCTGCGATCTGATTGGAAAGCTCCTGCTTTACCTCTCCTGAAAATGTCATTGCATCCTCCCCAAAGCCCGCATTAATGCCAGATATCACGGTGTGTGATCTTCAGACCATATTCGGTATGCTTGCTCAGATAATGGTAGAGCTGCTCTGCCAGCGTCACAGAACGATGATGTCCGCCTGTACAGCCAATGCTGATCACCAGCTGATTTTTGCCTTCTGATACATAATTCGGAAGCAAAAATTCTACCATATCCTCCAGCTTATTCAAAAATGTATGGGATTCCTCGTATTTCATGACAAAATCCTGTACTTCCTGATCCAGTCCGGTCTTGTGCTTCAGCTCATCCACATAAAATGGATTCGGCAGGAAGCGAACATCGAAGACCAGATCAGAATCGGCAGGGATGCCATGCTTGAATCCAAACGAAAGAATCGTCACATAAATGTTGCTGTATTTCACGTTGTTGACAAAGATCTTCTCCAGTTCGCTGCGCAGCTCCCGTGTCAGAAGTGTTGAGGTATCCAAAATGATATCTGCGTGCTCCTTCAAAAATTCCATCGCCTCGCGCTCTTTGCGGATTCCTTCCGCGATCCGTCCGTCTCTTGCCAACGGATGACTTCGTCTCGTCTCCTTGTAGCGTTTCAGCAGCACACTGTCGCTGGCATCCAAAAACAGGATTTCATACGAGATTCCCATTACAACCAGCCGTTCCAGGATTGCCTGTATACTCTGAATCTCTCCGCCGCTTCGCACATCCAGCCCTAATGCGATTTTGTTGTATTCTCTCTGCTGGGTCCAGGATAGCTCCGCGAATTTCTCGATCAGCGGAATCGGCAGATTATCTGCACAAAAATAGCCCTGGTCCTCCAGCATTTTCAATGCTGTACTTTTTCCGGCACCTGACATACCGGTTACGATCACAAATCTCATGTTTTTCCCTCAACTCATCTTTTCTCTCATCGTAATACTGCTCTGCCACTGATCAGACAGATATTTACACGTCTCAGCTGCATTTGCCTGATTCGGTTAAAATCCAAGCATCTTCACTTCCGGTTCCAATGTCACGCCAAACTGCTCATTTACCTTCGCTGACACATCACTCATCAGCTGTCTTACGTCCTGTGCCGTCGCATTTTCACGGTTGATCACAAAGCCGCAGTGCTTTTCTGCCACCTGTGCTCCGCCTACCGTATATCCCCGCAGTCCGGCATCCATGATCAGCTTGCCTGCAAAGTATCCCTCCGGACGTTTGAAGGTGCTGCCTGCACTCGGATATTCGAGCGGCTGCTTTGTCACACGCTGCTCTTTGAGTTCTTCCATACGCGCACGGATCTGTGCTTCTTCTCCCTTTTGCAGACGAAGCTTCGCGCCAAGTACGATCCAGCCATTCTGCGGAATCACACTGTGTCGATATCCAAGCTCCAGTTTTTCCGCCGGAACAGTCAGGATTTCGTTTTCTCTGGTCAGAACGGTTACCTCGGTCAGTACGTCTTTCATCTCTCCGCCGTAAGCACCTGCATTCATCACTGCTGCTCCGCCGATCGTTCCCGGAATCCCGGACGCGAATTCGAAGCCGGTCAGAGAATGTTCCAACGCCCTTTTGGCGATCACAGACAGCATCGCACCTGCCTGCACTGTAATCTCTTCTCCTTCTACTGTGATCGCACTGAGATTGCGGTAGATCTGCAGGATCAGACCGCGATAGCCCTCGTCTGCTACCAGCAGATTGCTGCCGTTTCCGATCACATAGAACGGATAGTTCTGTTCACGACAGATGCGCACGACTGCTGCTGCTTTTTCTATCGTATCCGGCACTGCATAGATATCTGCCGGGCCGCCAATGCGGAAGGTCGTATGATTTTTCATCGGTTCCTGTTCTAATATACAATTTTCTCCTGCGGCTTCCCGCAGCATATTGATCAAATTCTGCTTCTCCAAGCTCAGCTCCACTCCTTCTGCTATTTTCTGCTCATCAAGCGGACGCTCCTGCTCCGCTTCATTCTCATTTGTTCTGTATTTTGGCTTTGCCCATGCATTCAGCCCCTTCTCCACCATGCCAGAGAAGAAAAACAGCAGTACACAAAGCAAAGTCAGTCCTGTGCCGAGCCAAAGTCCCGGCGGTGTATATTTCATCGTGATCGTATGGGTTCCGGCTTCCAGATGAATGCCCATCAGTGCTTCTCCGACCCGGAATACCTCTGCCTTCTGACCATCTGCCTGAATCTCCCATCCTTCGTCATAAGGGATTGTCAGCAGTAGTGTACCGGCTTCTTTTGCCTCTACCTGACCGGTCAGCACATTGCCGTCCACCTGTACATTGGTCAGCTGATTTTCTGAAAGCTTGTCAACGACCTTCTGATATGCTTCGTTTGCACAGGTATAGACCTCAGCCTGTACTGTCGTTTGATTGTCCTTCAAGGTAACTGTAAAATCAGCCAGTTCTTCTCCATCTGCACGATTGATCACATACAGATGATCAGTATAATCCGTGTAAGTCTTGGAATACTCCGGCGTGTTCAGCTGAATCTCCTTTACACGCGTGTCCAGACACAGGTAAACCTGCTTATTCTCCGGTACCAGAATGCCGTAGTTCTGACCGTCTTCCATATCAATATAGCGATCCAGCACATAGATCGGATCCATCCCGGTCGCAAGCTGCACAAAGCTGTTCTGAACCTGAAGCGGTTCTCCTGCCTCAATATCCCAGTCCCGGATGGAATCCTTCACCATAAATCCGACAGAAAGAGCATTTTCATTTTTGTACAGTGCAAGCTCCCCGTCCTCATCGATCCGTACCAGCTGATACAGTGTCGAAGCGTCTTTGTTCGGAGAGGCCACGTACTTGATACCGAGCACATCGTTCATCAGCTTTGTCACGCCGAGATAGCCGTTTTTGTTTGTACGTGCCTCGACACCGATCCGATCACAGAAATCGATCACCGAATCCTGCATTGTCGAATTGAACATGATCATCGAATATCCGCCTGCATACATTGTGACGTTCCGCATTCTCTGACGATCGACCTCGCTGCGGAAAAAGCTGTCATCCTCCTGGCTGCTCATCAGCGTCTGATACGATTTCTGGTCATTCAGATAGATGCTTCGGGTCACATTTCCATTGCAGGAAATCCCATAGATTGCATTCGCTGCTACCTCTGCCAATATCACCAGTGAAAAGACTCCTGCGAAAATCCGTGACCGCTCAGCAGCAAAATATCTGCCGATCAGCAAAATACCGAAATACAGCAAAAGCAGTCCAAAGGAGATATAGAAAAGATGTGCTTCAATCTCCTGCTCCGGCTGCAAATAACGCCATACCAGAAATGCCGCCGGTACCGCCCACGACAGAAACAGCTTCACAAAACAAAAGCTCTTCAGATGTCCCAGCGCATCATACGCCATCACCAGTACGATCGCAATATACAAAAATGCAAAACGGTTCGGAAGACCATTCTGGATATGGAAACCATGCCAGATGTAATTCAAAATATTCAGTGCAAAGCTCAGCAAAAACAATGCACACAGTCCATAATGCGCCAGTCGCTCCCGAAGCCGGATCCTGCGGTCAAACAGATACAGTACAGCCAGCAAAACGGATGCCATGCCGCAGTAGATATTCAAGCCTACCTGAGAATTGGAAATATTGACCGGCTCCAGAAATGCCATATGATTTTCCAGTAGCTGTGCCAGATTCTCATAAAATTTAATTGTCGTCGGGAAGCTGTTGCCCTGCATGGATTCTGAACTGCTCAGTCCCATAAACGCAGGTACCAGAACCAGTGCGGCCATACCTCCAGCCAAAAGAGCATACCATCCAAACTTCAGACAGCTGGTATAAACGCCTCTCCAGGTAATCTTCTCCTGCGCGATCCAGCGCACCAGAAAATACAGACAGGAAAAAATGCAAAGCATAAATCCTATATAATAATTGCACCACAACGCATAAAACAGGGCAAGTCCAAACAGTTTGCCATTTCTGCCCTCTGTGATCTGCTCAATCCCATACATGACAAGCGGCAGCACTGCGATACTGTCGAGCCACATCAGATTGAAATAGTAGCCGATCATAAAATTGCTCAGTGCAAACATCACGCCAAAAATAACCGGCTGATACTGCCGAGTCTTATCCCTCTGATGCAGATACCAGGAGAAAAAGCCGCCTGCCGCTGCAATCTTGAACAAGATCATCAAATCCATAAAATCGCATACATTTTCCTTCGGGATAAATGCCAGCAGAAAATTCAGCGGACTCGCCATATAGTATGCATACGTGGACCAGAAGTTATACCCCAGTCCTCCGGAAAAAGAGAACAGCAGGGATTGGCTCTCGGTCAGTTTTTCATGCAGGTCTGTATAAAATGGAAGATACTGATGCAGCGAATCGATGATCAGCACCGTCTTATCTCCGAATGGCCAGATTTCCAGGCAGGCAAATCCAATCCCAGTCACCAGCGCACTCAGGCAAAAGGCTGCCATAAAGAATCTTCGGCCACGTTTTTTTTCTTCTATTAATATAGTCTGCTCCTGTGCTTCATCGCTGTCCTTGAAAACTACAAAACGGCTGATCAGATAATTCAGCACGAGGATCACAAACTGGATCGCAATCTTGGCGATCATATCATTCATGCCCCAGATTCCGTTGAGCAGGACTACACCAAGCACCTCCACAACCATCGTTCCAAGGCGCATGCCGATGAAGCTGCCTGCCTCCCTGAGCAGTTCACCCAGGGAAGCCGTATGATGTTCAAATACAAACAGCTTATTCACCACATAGGCAAACAGGATTGCCACCAGAATGGCAGCCGTATTCGCCGCTGTGATATCCATGCCAAGCAGACTGCGCAGCACATAGTAAGAACCCAGATTCACCATCGTACTGCAGCCGCCGAAGAAAATATAGCGTACTGCCTGGTTTTGAAAAAGTTTTTTCATAATTTTAGTTTTACTCCTATAACGCCGGGATCAAAATCTCTTTGCCTAAATGGAAGGAGTAGATGATCCGGTCTTTTACTTTATATCCGGTCAGCTGTTCCAGCGCAAGCGCATAGTAATCCAGCTGTGCACGGTAACGGTCTACGAGCGTCTGTGGATGAGAGACATGGTCTGTTTTGTAATCCAAGATCGTGATCGTGCCATCTGCTTCTCTAAAATACGCATCTATGATCCCCTGTACCAGTACAGTTTCCTCCGCGTTCCAATCCGGTCGGATCCGGTTCGCCGGCACGCCAAGTACAAATGGATGCTCCCGATAGAGCCAGCCTTTCTGCTCTGCCTGCTCCATCCGCCTTGCACAGTCAGACCGCAGAAAGCGACGGATATCCAAAAGCTTCAGTGCCCTGCCTTCTTCCTGAGTCATTTTACCACAACTCATCAGTTCTTCCAACTGCCTTTCCAGAGTATCTTTCTTAGAAAAATCTAAATTTTGCAGGAAGGTATGATATGCCGTACCGCGTGCTGCCCCCTGCAGTCC
>CAZEPO010000064.1:0-1684 GCA_964514125.1 uncultured Lachnospiraceae bacterium | reverse complement strand
CTAAATTTTGCAGGAAGGTATGATATGCCGTACCGCGTGCTGCCCCCTGCAGTCCTCTCTGCGCTGCAGCTGCATTCGAACCTGATTCTTCCGTATCTGCTGTATTTTTTCCTTCAATCGGTTCTTTGCCAATCCGGAACTGTGGAATCAGCGGAACTACTTCCTCCGCCGGATACAGTTCGTCCGCCTCGCGTTCCTCCGGTACATAAGAGCTCTTTTTCAATTCGGATACCGAAAACTTACCTGTAATCTCTTTCTCAGACTCATACGGATAGGCAGAAGCAAATACATGCTCCAGATATTGCCTCGTCTGTTCATCCTGGCATATTGTTGTGTCATAATGCAGAAGCTCCGCAAGACGCATCTGCTCCCGTCCCGTCTCCTGCAGCTCATGCAGTGCCAGTTCTTTCTCCCGAATCTCATGAAGCTCAAACAGTTCCGTTTTTTCTGACAGCAGCATCGCCGGAACCGCCCAGTCCAGATAATTGGAAGCAGAGGAAAGCCACGAATAAGAGAGCTTGCCAGTATCTGCGATTCCCTGCCACTTGCCGATTGCTGCTTCCAGATCCGCTGTTCCGCCAGTCAGGATCAGCTTCTCTTTCGCTCTGGTCATCGCTACATACAGCACACGCAGTTCTTCTCCAAGGTTTTCCACAACCGTCCGGCGCTGAATCACTTTTTTCAACAGCGTTGCCTGCCTTGTCCGCAGCTCTGTGTCGACAAAATCACAGCCAATCCCAAGCTCTGGGTGTGCCACAAGCTTACTTCTGGAATCCGACTCGTTGAACTGCTTTGCCATACCGCTGACAAACACGATCGGGTATTCCAAACCTTTGCTCTTGTGAATACTCAGAATCCGCACCGTATCATCGGCTTCCTGTCCTACATTGGCTTCCCCGTAGTCTACCTCATATTTTTTCAGATTTTCTATATATCTTACGAAATGATATACGCCGCGATAGCTGGTCGCTTCATACGCGATTGCCTTTTCCACGAGCATATCCAGATTTGCCTTTCGCTGACTGCCGCCCGGAAGTGCCGCCGCATATGCACCATAACCGGTCGTTTCCAGTATTTCCCAGAGCAGCAAATGCACCGGCGTGTGCGCACTTTTGGCACGCAGACGGTCAAATACGGCAAAGAACTGCTCCAGCTTTTCTTTGATTCTGGAGTCTTCTCCCTCTTTTCTGTATTCCTGAATACAGTCATAAAAGAAGTTTTTTTCCGATGCAGCCCGGATTTTGGCCAGTTCCTCATCGGTCAGATTCCCGATCGCACTGCGCAGAACAGCTGCCAGCGGAATATCCTGGATTGGATTGTCCAGCAGCTGCAGGTAAGACAGCACGAGCCGGATTTCCGTTGCAGAAAAATATCCTTTCTGCGATCCGGTGAAGCATGGAATTCCCATATCGCCCAATACTTCCTGAAACACCTCGGCCCAGCCGCTGACGGTGCGGAGCAGGATTACGATGTCACTGTATCTTGCCGTTCGATAGCAGCCCTCTTCCTTATCCCAGACCGGCATCTGTCCGACCAGCTCCTGAATCCGCTGTCCAACCAGCCTTGCCTCATTTTTCTGTTTTGAGGAGCTGTCTGTTTCCAGCAGCCAGAGTTCGGTCGCGTGAAGCATCTTCTCCGACTGTGGAATCGGTTCAAATTCTGCCCCCGGATACAGCGCGGCATC
>CAZEPO010000063.1:0-10207 GCA_964514125.1 uncultured Lachnospiraceae bacterium | reverse complement strand
ATACAATTGCCGCTGCTTCCGCTGGCTATACTACAAAAATCCATGTTCTACCAATCCTTCATCTATTTGTTCATACGTATTTTCCATAAAATCACTGCTGTTGTCAACGACAAAAGCACAGCGACTGCGAAATTCAGCATCCTGCATCTGATTTTTCATGATATTCTGAATCTTTTCAGCAGAATATCCACGGCTCGCCTGCAGACGCCGGATGCGCACCTCCGGTTTCGTATAGATATACCAGATTTCATCACAGATCTGATCATAACCGTCCTCAAGCAGCAATGCCGCTTCCACAACAACAAACGGAACCACCGCTTTCTGACGTTCCTTCTCAATCTCCGCTACAATATATTCCTTTACCGCCGGATGCACAAGATGGTTTAATGTCTCGAGTGCACTGCGGTTCGTATACACCAATGCTCCAAGCTTCTGCCGGTCGATCCGCGGCTGATACGCAGTTTCTTCCTGCGCAGACTGCTCCTGCAGCTCATCCTCACAGAGAATCTCTGATCCAAACTGCTCTACGATCCTCTTATAGCAGTCCTCGCCCGGCTCCTGCACCATATGTCCTACCTCATCGGCCAGGATCACCCGCGCACCGTAACGTTCCTGCAGATATGCCAGAATTGTACTTTTGCCGGCACCGACACCGCCCGTAATACCAAGTATCTTCATGCTCTCAGCCTTTCCCTTTCTGTCGGCTATTTTGCTTCATACCAGTTCTCCCCGTCATGGATATCCACTTCCAGATGCACTCGCAGCTGTGCCGCATTCTGCATCTCCGTCACCATGATCTCTCTGACCTCATCGAGTTCCTCGATCGCCGTCTCTACCAAAAGCTCATCGTGCACCTGCAAAAGCAGACGAGATTTCATCTTGCGGCTGCGCAGCTGTTCATTCACACGATTCATTGCAATCTTAATAATATCTGCCGCTGTTCCCTGGATTGGAGCATTCATCGCCACACGTTCTCCAAACGAACGCTGCATAAAGTTGGAGGACTGCAGCTCCGGCACCGGACGGCGTCTGCCAAAGAGTGTCGTCACATAACCATCCTGCTTCGCATGCTCCACCGTATCATCAAGGAACTGCTTGATACCCGGATACGTTTTAAAATACTGTTCAATATATTCCTGTGCCTCTTTTCTCGTGATACTGAGGTCCTGACTCAGTCCAAACGAACTGATTCCATACACAATACCGAAATTGACTGCCTTGGCATTGCGGCGCAGCAGAGGCGTTACCTCCTCCGGCTTCACATGAAACACCTGCGATGCTGTCATTGTATGAATATCCTGCGCATCACGGTATGCCTGGATCAGCATCTCATCCCCTGAAAAATGTGCCAGCACACGCAGCTCAATCTGAGAATAATCCGCATCAAGGAATACAAATCCTTCCTCCGGCACAAAAACCTTCCGGATCAGGCGTCCCAGTTCCATACGGATCGGGATATTCTGCAGATTCGGTTCTGTACTGCTGATTCTTCCGGTCGCAGTAATTGTCTGATGAAACTTGCCATGAATCCGGCCGTCCTCCGAAATATAATTGGCCAAACCATCTGCATAGGTGGATTTCAGCTTCGTCATCTGACGATATTCCAAAATATCCGAAACGATCGGATATTCTGCCGCCAGTTTCTCCAACACATCTGCTGCAGTTGAATAACCGGTCTTCGTTTTTTTGCCATGCGGCAGCTGCAGCTTTTCAAACAGGATCACACCCAGCTGCTTCGGAGAATTGATGTTAAACTTCTCTCCAGCCGCATCGCAGACCCTCTGTTCCAGTTCCGCGATCCGGCCAGTCAGCTGCTCGCCATACGCCTTTAACTCTTCTGCCTGAACACGGATACCTTCCCGCTCCATATCTGCAAGCGTAAATACCAACGGCATCTCAATCTCATCAAACAGCTTTTTCATCGAGAGTTCTGTCAGCTTTTCCTCCATTACAGGATAAACCTCCCACAGAATAAGCGGAATCTGACATACATAATCAAGAAAAGCTTCTGGCTGTTCTTCTTTGATCTTCGCAAGTGATTCCTTCCCAAAGCGCTCCGTCCGATTCGGGATCATGCGTCCCAGATATTCCTGTGCCAGATCTGCAAAATCATACGCGTCCTTCAGTGGATTCACCAGATATGCACCGATCGCAGCATCAAAAAGCACCCCCCGTACAGTTATACAGAAGTTCAGACTGGCCAGCTGTTCCTTCAGATGCATTGTAATCAGCTTCGAAACCTGACTAGCCAGATCTGTCAGCCTTTCACAGAGATATTCCTTCGTCAGGAAACCGCCTGCCTCCAAAAAGCATGCTTCCTCCTGTCCGTCACAAACAGCAGCACCCAGGAATACACCAGCATCCTCAACCAAATTAAATGCTGCCGCCTTTCCAGTCATGCGGTCAAACAACTCTTCTGCCTCTCCCAAATCGGAGATCCGACGGAAGCTGGCGGTACATGCATCTGCTGTCGTTTCCTCAGCGACAGTGAATCGGCTCAGCAGATTTTTGAAATTGAGTCGACGGCAAAGCTTCTGTGCCTCCTGTGTATACAGAGTATCAATTCTGGCTTTATCTTTTTCAAGTGTAAACGGCGCATTCAGTTCAATCGTCGCCAGTGTCTTACTCATCTGAGCCAGATCATAATGATTGCGAAGATTTTCCCGTGCACGCGCCGGTGCGATCTCTTCTATATGTGCATGAGCATCCTCAATCGAACCAAATTGTGTAATGATCTTCGTCGCTGTCTTTTCTCCAATTCCCGGAACTCCCGGAATATTGTCTGACGTATCACCCATCAGCGCTTTCAGGTCAATGAACTGCACCGGTGTCACCTGATATTTCGCCATGACATCTTTGGCATAATAGTTTTCGATTTCTGTTCCCGTTGCTTTTGTCTTCGGAATACGGATCAAAATATCATCGGTCGCAAGCTGAAGCAAATCCCTGTCTCCGGAAACGATCACTACCTCCAGTCCTTCCCTCTGCATCTGTCTGGATACCGTTCCAAGAATATCATCTGCCTCATAACCCTCCAGCTCCATGACCGGCACCTGCATCGCCTGCAGCATCTCCTTCATCAAAGGTACCTGCTCATGAAGCTCCTGCGGCATTGGTTTGCGTGTTCCTTTATAGGCATCATACATTTTGTGCCGAAACGTAGGTGCCTTCAAATCAAAAGCGACTGCCACGTATCCCGCCTGTTCTTCCTCCAGAATCTTAAAAAGAATATTCAGGAAGCCATATACGGCATTCGTATGCAGTCCCTCACTGTTCGTCAGCATCGGCAATCCATAAAAAGCACGATTCAAAATACTATGGCCGTCAATTAAAACAATCTTTTCTTTTTGCGTCATATATAAACCTCACTCTGTCTCTATTTTTGCTCCGTCGAACGCTCTGTCATTTCACTCTGGACATCCTCTGTCCCTGCATCAGACTGTTCTTCCTGCGTTTCACCGCTGTAAAACTGCTGGATCACATTCCGAAAGGATTCAAGCGCAGTTTCTCCCTTTTTTCTCTCATAACCAGTATAAACACTGAGCAGGAGCAATAGTTCTGCCGCAAACAGCAGTACCATTCTGACTAGGGAGATCGTCTTTTTGCGGAAGATTGCTTTCCGCTCCATGCGGATGTCCTCCTCCAGCATCTTTTTAAAATTGAGCTCCTGATGCTCCCCGTCGTCAAGGGAATTCAGCGCCCGATAAACTGTAAAATACACATCCAGCTCGTCCATGCAGTCGCTGCAGTGCTCGATGTGATCCAGAAATGCTTCCATGTCTTTGACTGAAAGCTCTTTATTTACATATGCTGCTACCATTCTTCTCGCTTCAGTACAGTTCACTCGATCCGCTCCTTCCCTCATCTTTTCCTATCCTTTTATTCTAATGCTTTCCGCCAAGTATGGCAACCACAAAATCGCTTTGTTTCCCTGTACGATTCCTCTGAAATCTGTTAAAATGCTATTATAAACCAATTTTTAGGAGAAAATACGATTATGAAAGAAAAATTATATACGATCCCGCTGAACGATGCGGTCAACGAAAACGACGAATGTCCTTTTTGCTTTATCGAACGAAAACTGGAGCGTGATGCGCTGGACTTTACACTCGGAAGCTCTTCCTCTTATATGGAAGGCGACATCCGTGCCCAGACAGATGCCGCCGGTTTTTGCGCAAAGCATACGAAAAAGATGTTTGATTACGGCAACACCCTCGGCAACGCATTGATTCTGAAAACACACTACCAGAAGCTGCACAAGGAAATGAACGAACAGTTCAAAAACTTCGTTCCGGAAAAATCCTCTTTTTTGAGTAAATTCCGTAAAAATACAGACAACGCCGCTGCAAACGCGATCCATGCCTGGACTGCATCCAAAGATGATTCCTGCTTCATCTGCAATACGATCAATCAGACCTTTGAGCGTTATATCGAAACCTTTTTCTATCTGTATAAGCACGACTCCGCTTTTCGCGAAAAAATTCTTGCCGGAAAAGGCTTTTGTCTCCATCATTTCGGCGATCTCTGCAGCGGTGCCGACCGTTATCTGAACGAAAAAGAAAAGGCTGATTTTTATCCAGCCATCTTCGATCTGATGGACCGAAACTTCTCACGTATGGAAGAAGATCTCACCTGGCTGATCGACAAATTCGATTACCGCAACAAAGATGCCGACTGGAAAAATTCAAAAGACGCACTGCAGCGGGGTATGCAGAAGCTGCGTGGCTCCTACCCGGCAGATGCGCCTCATAAAGCAAAATAATTCTTTTTAATCCTGCGGTACCTTTGCACTGATTTTTCTTGCCAGATAGACAAAAGGCGTATCCGCGAGACTCGTCACAATATAAATCACATAGCTGGAGGCACAGATTGCAAGCAGCGTTTCCATATCGTACATTCCCCAGAATGCTCCAAATGTAAAAAAGATTGAATTGAGCAGCTGAGAGAGTAATGTGGATCCGTTGTTTCTCAACCAGAGGAACCGCTCTGTATCTCCATATTTCTTCGTGGTATAGGCCCACCATTTGTGATAAATCCACACATCAAATCTCTGTGTGACCGCATAGACCAGAAGACTGGACAGCATGACTCTGGGGGTGTTGCTGAAGATCGTTTTGATACTCGGCATCACCCAGTCACTGGCTGATGGTGTATACAAAAACCAGGACTGCGAAATCAAAATAAAAACGATCGATGTTACAATTCCCAAATTGACCGCACGGTCCGCCTGCTTCTTGCCTGCTACCTCACTGAGAATATCTGTGGCAAGAAACGTAGATGCAAATAATACGTTCCCCAGTGTCTGTTCCATTCCAAATGCATCTACAACCATCAGCACCTCAATATTCGCTGTAATCGTAGCAAAAACAGTCCAGCAATAGATTCCAGTCACACCCAATACACGGTAAAACAAAATAAGCATACTGAAAATCAGCAATAAACTCAAAATTAAAATCAGCTCATTCGGCATGTTCGCACACTCCTCCAACTTCAAACTCTGTATTCTCAATCTAACTATCTGTACAGCCATGTCAGGCATTGTTCTGCTGCTCTTTGCTTTTCTGTTTTCGCAAAAAGTGCGCAGAGATTCCCTGCGCACTTGTAATCCCTGGTTTTGTTTATAGACAGGATGGCTGCAAACTGTCTTCTTCAATTGTAAGATACAGGAAGCAGTCCCCAGACATTTCTCTGCTTCCTGTGAATGAACAAGTTCATAATGTCACGAATGTTAATTCTATGACATGAAGAAAAGCCCTGATCGTTCAGGACTTTTCTCACTGCCGCTGGCCGGACTCGAACCGGCACGGTGTTACCCGCTTGATTTTGAGTCAAGTGCGTCTGCCAATTCCGCCACAGCGGCACGACGCTACCTGAATATAATAGCATCGAACGATGTTCTCGTCAAGACTTTTTTAAATTTTTCTTTGACCTTAATATTTCATATCCTTCAGTACATCGCAAAAATCAAATGTCGCAAAATAATCCTTCGGCGTCTCTGCACGGCGGATCATCTGTGCGCTTCCGTCTTCCTTGAGCAGAATCTCTGCTGAACGAAGTTTGCCGTTGTAGTTGTAACCCATTGAAAATCCATGTGCACCGGTATCATGAATCACGAGCAGATCTCCCATCTCAATCTTCGGAAGCATCCGGTCGATTGCGAACTTATCATTGTTCTCGCAAAGAGAACCTGTCACATCATACATATGATCACACGGCGCATCTTCCTTGCCCATGACTGTAATATGATGATATGCACCATACATAGCCGGACGCATCAGGTTCACCGCACAGGCGTCTACTCCGATGTATTCCTTGTGTGTATGCTTCTCATGGATTGCTTTTGTTACCAGACAGCCGTATGGGCCGAGCATATAGCGGCCAAGCTCTGTATACAGTGCTACATCTCCCATACCAGCTGGTACCAATACCTCTTCATAAACCTTCTTTACACCCTGTGCGATCTTATGGATATCATTTTTCTCCTGATCCGGGCGATATGGAATACCGATTCCGCCGGACAGGTTGATGAATTTGATCTTCGCACCAGTTGCCTGATGAAGCTTCACTGCCAGTTCAAACAATACCTTAGCGAGCATCGGATAATAGTCATTTGTGACTGTATTGCTGGCAAGGAACGCATGGATACCGAACTCTTCTACACCCTTTTCCTTCATGATCCGGAATGCTTTCTCGATCTGTTCTGTTGTCATACCATACTTGGAATCACCCGGATTGTCCATGATATCGTTGCTGATCTTGAACAGTCCGCCCGGATTGTAACGACAGGACATCGTCTTCGGCAGATAACCGACTGCTTCTTCTACCTTTTCAATATGTGTAATGTCATCCAGGTTGATGATGCCGCCGAGCTCTGCTGCTTTTTTGAACTCATCCAGCGGTGTATCATTCGAAGAAAACATGATGTCATGCCCCTTGATACCGATCGCTTCTGAAAGCATCAGCTCTGTCATAGAGGAACAGTCTGTTCCGCATCCATATTCATTCAGGATTTTGATCAGATATGGATTCGGAGTAGCCTTTACTGCAAAATACTCCTTATAGCCCTTATTCCAGGAAAATGCTTCATAAAGCTCTTTTACATTCTCGCGAATACCCTTTTCGTCATAAAGATGAAACGGTGTAGGAAACTGCTGTACAATTTCTTCCAGTTTTTCTTTTGTCACAAATGTCTTTTTCATACGATCCCTCTCCTCATCTGTTCTGTTTCCATCCTTCAAATTAATCAGCAGTATAATCCATGCGAAACTGCATTGTCAATAGCCAAAAAAGGAATCCACCCTGTTTTTCGTATCTACCAGACTGTTGTACTGGAGAATCTTATAATCATTGAGCTGATCCGCTTTTTCATCCACACTGCTGAAGTTACCGCTGCTGTCTCTGCAGACATTACCGTTGATCACCGGAAATGTGTCCATCAGCTCCTTCAGATAAGTCTGATAGCCCGTCAGCGGTATTCCCGCTGCCTCCATCAAAATGCCGCCGAGATAATTCGGACTGATGCCGTCATAATACGCATGCTCCAGACCATAATTGCTCCAGATCAAAAACGGAACCCGATAGCCCTGCTGCACCTCCTCAAGCGTCTCTGCCTCACCGGCACCGCAGATTCTTCGGATCACGTTCGTGATATAGTCGGACGGCTGATGATCGCCGAACATCAGCACGACAACCGGCTCGTCCTGTTCCTCAAAATAAAGGATCAGATCCTGCAACGCACGGTCAGTCTCATTGATCAGGGTCAGATATTTCTCTGTTGCAAGCACGCTTGTCGTCTTATCCTCTACCTCCGTCAGCTTCAGATAGGAATCAAAATCCGGCGTTTCCTTGCTGTAACCACCGTGATTCTGCATCGTAACCTCAAAAACGAACATCCGCTCATCCGAAGCTTTCAGCTCATACTGTTCGATGATCTTGTCAAAAGCAGCTCTGTCGCTGACATACCCCCGCATCCGATGCGGATTGTCAAAGGATTTGACATCCAGAAATTCATCAAATCCGAAGTCTTCATATACCTCATCCCGATCCCAGCCCGAACGATTATACGGATGGATCGCAAGTGTAGAAAATCCAAGATTTTTGAGATAACCCGCAATCGACGGTGTTGTCTCATTGATATACTGCTGATACGGAACACTTCCTGTCGGCAAAAATCCCATTGTATTGCCTGTCAGGAATTCAAACTCCGTATTCGCTGTGTTGCCGCCCTTGACCGAAACATACAGTTCTCCGCCTATACCCTGTTCCTGCATCAGCTTAAAAAACGGCATGACCTCCTCACTCGTCGCAAACTCGCCCCAGACTGAGAGATCAGAAAATGCCTCATCCATGATCACGATCACATTCGGGCAATCCGCCAAGGCAATGTTCTCCAACGATTCTGTTCCCACTTCATCTGCGATCGCCTCAACACCTTCTTCCGAATAGCCGTCCGGCTCATCCAGATTCAAAAATCGCAGATTGCCGAGAAATGCGCCCGCAATACCGTTGTTGCGGTAAAGCACGTTCAAGGTAAACAGCGTAGTATCCATACCGAACCAGCTCTGCACGGTACTTTTCTGCAGAGCCGAAACATAGCCGACCAACAGCAAAATCGAGAGCAAAGAGGCTGCAATGCGAACCTTCCAGGCTTTCAGCTGTACCGTCGACTTGGAAGCAAGCAAGAGCATCCAGATAAATGCCTGCAGCACAAAGCACTGCTTCCACTGCAGTGTGAAGGAATACTGATCTGCCACAGATACAGCAGTTCCAAGCGACAAAAGATCCCATGGTACGATCGGCGTACCGCGAAACTGCACGACAAAATAATTGGTCAGACCGAACAGCATCGGAATCAGCGTCGCCGCTGTCAGTCCCCACCTGACGCTTCCCGCCACAAAAATGCAAACTGCATACAGCAGATAAAAAAACAGCAGATTCAAGACCAGGATCTTCGGTGCGAGATCTGCGATCACATGTGTATAATTTTCAAGTGCCACAAGCGCTGCAAATGGCATCAACAGATACAGCAGCAGACTGCTCCATCTGCCCAAAGAGAGATTCAGAACGATCAGTCCGGCTGCCAGAGCAGCTGCAAGTACGGCAACGATCCATGCACTGCCGCTGCTCTCCTCGCCGCAGGCAGCCATTCCTGCCGGTATCAGCAGAACTGCGGCCGCTATGATCGCCGCCGCAGCTGTTTTTTTGTTCCAACAGAACAATGTTGTTTGTTTTTTCATAAAGATACCTTATTTTTTCTTAACGTGTTCATGAGTAAACAGGTGATCCTGACAATATTCATAATTGCCCTCACACTTTGAACAGAAACGAAACTCGAGATGATCTCCATCTGCCTCTGTCCGACCGCAGATCGCACATTTGTGGCGTGTCTGTCCCTTCGGCTGTGCATCTTTTATGTTTTTCTTAAATGCCTGACGCCGTTTGATCTGCTTCGGCGAATAACGATTCATATTCCTGGTCAGCAGGAAAAATACAATAAAGTTCATCAAGGATGCAAGGATTGATACACGGTCTGCCCATCCGCCGCGCACCACCGATTCTGCAAGGAAAAATCCATAGATCAGTCCCATCCATTTCATCTTGATCGGAATCAGGAAATACAGATATACCTTCATATCAGGATATGTCAGTGCAAATGCAAGGAAAATAGACATATTGATATAGTAGGTGCTGAAATATCCAAGACTGCCTCCGATGAAATACAGCAAAAAGGCACCGATCACAGTGAAAATAACACCCGAGAAAATATAGAGATTGAATTTGAATTCACCCCATGTGTATTCCAGTGTACGTCCGATCGAAAAATAGAAATACAGCATGATCAGTGTAAACACATCAAAGCTTCCCGGCGGGACCAATACCCATGACACCAGTCTCCAAACCTGTCCTTTCAGGATCAGATCCGGCCGCAGTGTCAGATAATACAACAGCTGCGGCATACCGAGACTGATCAGATAACCTGCAGCATATAATGCGATCATGATCGCTGTAAGATTCCGAATCGCATATTTTCCATATTTGCGTTCGAGCTTATTCAAAAAATTCATAGTTTCCTCCTGAAGTACATATCGTAAATGACATTATAAAATTCCCATTTCCTTTTGTCAATCAGACCGGCCTCTGTTTTCTCTTTTCTTTATATTTTTTTAAGAAAAAGACGTAAATTCCTGCGGATATTTTGGTATACAGA
>CAZEPO010000062.1:0-10523 GCA_964514125.1 uncultured Lachnospiraceae bacterium | reverse complement strand
GTGCAGAATCGCTTCTGCAACACGGATTCCGTCTACGGCTGCTGAAGTAATGCCGCCTGCATAGCCAGCGCCCTCTCCGCAAGGGAAAATGCCCGGATTGGTGATTGATTCGCATGTCTCACCGCGCAGAATGCGTACCGGTGAGGAGGTTCTGCTTTCGATGCCGGAAAGGAGTGCATCTTCTGTATCAAATCCCGCGATCCGTTTTCCGAATCCGTGGATGCCTTCTATAAGAGAGGCATTTAATTCTTCCGGAAGTATGGTTCTCAGATTGCTCATCTGGAAAGAACCCTTCATCTGCGGGGTTACACTTCCGAATTGTTCGGTCGGACGGTTTTCACAGAAGTCACCGAACCGCTGTACCGGAATCCTGCCGTTTCCGCATTCATAGGCGGCTTTTTCCAGTGTGCGCTGGAAGGCGAGTCCTGCCAGAGGATGAATCTGCTCTTCTTCTGTCTGTACAGAGTCCCCTGTATATGCTGCAAAATCTTCTGGATTCACTGTCACAACGATCGCACTGTTGGCATTTTGGCTGCCGCGGTCGCTGTAGCTCATGCCATTGACGGCCGTCATGCCTGGTTCGGAAGAGGCATTGACGACATAGCCGCCCGGACACATACAGAAGGAATAGACACCTCGTCCGTTCTCGCATTTGTGTGTAACCTTGTAGGGAGCTGCACCCATTTCATAGGGACAGTCTGCACCATACATGGCGGCATTGATCGCCTGCTGCTGATGCTCCATACGCAGACCCACCGCAAAGGATTTTGGCTGCATGGAAATATTGTGATTCAGCAGCATTTCAAATGTATCCCGCGCACTGTGGCCGATTGCAAGCACCAGCGTATCAGTCACAAGCTCTGATGCACCGTTGTTGATGCTCAGGCGATAAAGCGGTCTGGTATGTTCTTCTGATGTGATACATTCCAGATCAGACAGACAGCTTTCAAAAAGAACACTTCCGCCGCAGGCGATGATTTCATTTCGGATATTTCGTACAACATCGATAAGCACATCTGTGCCGATATGCGGTTTGTGATGATAAAGAATTTCCGGTGAGGCACCTGCACGAACAAACTCCTTCAGTACAAAGCGGATCCGGCCGCTTGGATCTTTGATCAGGGTATTGAGTTTACCGTCAGAAAAGGTACCGGCACCGCCCTCACCGAACTGCACATTGCAGGAAGGATTCAGCTCTCCGGTTTCCCAGAACTGTTCTACGGTACGCACCCGCTCTTCCACTGCCTGTCCGCGTTCCAGCACGATTGGTGCAAGACCGCTTCGTGCAAGCATCAGTGCACAGAACAGCCCGGCAGGACCGCTTCCGACAATAACGGGACGAAACGGCGGATTCTGTGAAGCAGGTCTTGGTGTCGGAAACTGGTACTCTTCCTTCTGGATCAGTGCAGCCCTGCGGTTTTTGGCATGGGCTAAGATCTGCTTCGGATTTTTGATGGATACATCTATCGTATAGACATAAAAAAGCTCCGGTTTTTTGCGGGCATCAACAGACTGCCGCATGATCTCATAGGTAAAAACTTCACTGCGCAGCCGCAGTGCTTTTCGGATCTCCTGTTCCAGCTTTTTGGCGGTATGGTCGACCGGAAGCTTTAATTCATTGATTCGGATCTGCATAAGGATTCCTTTCCTGTGAATGGTTGACTTGGGCAGCAGCAGCTCCGGCGGTATATCCGCTGGACCATGCCCACTGCAGGTTGTAGCCTCCGCATGGACCGTCTACGTCCACAAGCTCTCCGGCAAAGTAAAGACCGGGGTGCAGTCTGGATTCCAGCGTCTGCGGATCAAGTTCCTGTGCATCGACACCGCCGGAGCAGACCTGACACTGTTCAAAGTCCTTGGTTCCGGTGATAGCCAATGGAAACTGTTTGACTGCCTGCAGCAATGCGGCAATCTGCAGTTCCTCCAGCTCGGCACAGGTATATTTGGTAAGAGAACGAACTTTCTTTTTTTTCGGTTCACGCTGTTTGTTTTCCTGTATTGCGATAAGGATCCGATCTGCTTCTTTGAGAATGACCGGAATCAGTTTTTCGTGCAACAGACCGGCAAGCAGGACGGAAGATTTTTCGTTCGGAATCTGCGCAGCGCGGTCAGCAAGCAATGATCTGATGCGCTCCGATTCAAAATCCGGAAGAAAATCAAGTGAAAATGCAAGCTGTCCTGGCTGTGTGCTGGCTGCTACAAATCTGGAAAGCTGAAATACAACGATACCGGAGATGCCGTATTTCGTCCATTGCAGCTCTCCGGTCTCAGCTGCGATCACAGCTGTTTCTTTGGAAGCGACTTTGCTGTTTGGTTTTGGATCCGCTGCTGTGTGCAGCAGGGATACTCTTGCACGGCAGCGCACGCCTGTAAGTGCAGGAAGATCTTCCGAACGGCAGGTGACCGGCACCAGTGCGGGAGCCGGCATACAGATGTGATGTCCGAGTCTGTGTGCCAGTTCATAGCCGCTTCCGTCTGAACCGGTCGCGGGCAGACATTTGGATCCGCAGGCAAGGATCACTGCATCTCCCTGATAAGCCCAGGTCGCTGTTTTGACAGTCCAGCGGCCATTTTCAGCATCTGAAGATGGTTCAATCGACAGAATCCGTTCGGAAAGCTTCAGTTTGACTTTCAGACGGTGGAGTTCTGCCAGAAGAACCTCCAGTACAGAGCCGCTTCGGTCGCTGTAAGGATAGACATAACCGTTCTTTTCACGGATCAGAAGACCCAGTTCTTCAAAAAACTGACAAGTTTTATCGGAACCAAAGCGGGTTGTCAGCACTTTTGCAAGTTCTTTGCCGCTTCCGTGATAAGCCTCTGGAAGCGCTGGATCCAGATTGGTCAGATTGCAGCGGCCGTTTCCGGTCAGCAGCAGTTTTTTGCCGGGACGCTCCATGCCCTCAAGCAGGGTTACCTGAGCACCCTGCCTTGCGGCGCTGATCGCTGCCATCATGCCTGCGGCACCTGCTCCGGCAACAATGATCTTTTGCCTGTGTTCCATAGTAAATCTCCTGTTTAGCTGAATTTTACATATCCTCTCTCATACAGTCTCTGGAGAGATTTCATGATTCCAAGTTTGGCATGCGGCCAGGTCAGTCCTCCCTGGAAATATACCGCATACGGCGGTTTGATCGGGCCGTCGGCACTGAGTTCGATGGAGGAACCTTGTACAAAAGCACCCGCTGCCATGATCACATCGCTGTCATAGCCCGGCATCGCCCACGGCTCCGGTGTCACATAGCTGTCGACCGGTGCAGCTGCCTGAATACCTTCGCAGAAGGAAATCACACCTTCCGGGAAGCCAAATTCGACTGCCTGAATGATGTCGTGGCGGTCTTCTGTTCCGTTCGGAACGACTTTGAACCCAAGTGCTTCATAAACATTCGCTGCAAAGACAGCACCCTTCAGTGCGGCAGCCGTTACAGTTGGTGCAAGGAAGAAGCCCTGATAGAAGGACTGCATGACACCGAGTGATGCACCGACTTCCTTGCCAAGACCAGGGGAGGTCAGGCGGTATGCACACTGTTCAATGCATTTTTCTGTTCCGGCAATGTATCCGCCGATCGGAGCCAGTCCGCCGCCCGGATTTTTGATCAGAGAGCCGACGATCATATCTGCTCCTACATCGCTCGGCTCAATCTTTTCTACAAATTCGCCGTAGCAGTTGTCTACCATGCAGATGATCTCCGGATTGATATTCTTAATGAAAGCGATCGCTTCACCAATCTGAGCTACAGACAGCGTCGGACGAGTCTGATAGCCCTTGGAACGCTGAATCTCTACCAGTTTGGTGTTCGGTTTGATCGCTGCGCGGATCCCCTCGAAGTCAAAGCTGCCGTCTTCCAGCAGATCGACCTGTGCATAGGTTACGCCGTACTCTGCGAGCGAACCACAGGACGGACGAATACCGATCACTTCCTCCAGTGTATCGTAAGGTTTGCCGGAAACAGAGAGCAGCTCGTCTCCCGGACGCAGGTTGGCAGAAAGTGCCAGCGCCAGTGCATGTGTACCGCAGGTGATCTGCGGGCGCACCAGAGCAGCTTCGGTATGAAATGCGTTGGCATACACAACTTCCAGTGTGTCTCTGCCCATGTCGTTGTAGCCGTATCCGGTAGAGGAATTGAAACATTCTGCGCTGACTCTGGCATCCTGCATCGCTTTGATGACTTTCAGCTGATTGTATTCTGCCACTTCATCGATCGCACGGAAACGGTCTTCCAGTTTTGCAAGAATCTGACTGGAGAATGCCGCGACCGGCTGACTGATACCAAGTGATCCATATAATTTTTCCATAATAAAATCCTTCCCTAAGTAAACTCTATTCTATCCTGCAATGATCTCTTTTTCTTTTAAGATCTGCATTATTTTCTCTAATAATTGTGCTGTATCGCGTTGATACTGATTTTTGTCAAGCCAGATGACGTCCCGTTCCCGGCGGAACCAGGTCAGCTGACGTTTGGCGAAATGTCTTGTGTCACGCTTCAGAATGCGCACTGCCTCGTCAAGCGGCAGAACTCCGTCCAGATAATCCAGGATTTCTTTGTAGCCAAGCCCCTGCATGGAGACCAGGTCTCTCGTACAGCCCTGCGCACGCAGCGCTTTGACTTCTTCGATCAGTCCCTGTGCGAGCATCTGATCGACCCGAAGATCGATGTTTTGATAGATCTGTTCCCGCTCGTCATTGAGTACGAAATAGGCGAACTGATAAGGCGACTCTTTTTCCCGCTCTGTCTCATTGTGTTCGGAAATCTTCTGTCCGGTCTCCTGATAAAATTCCAATGCCCGGATCACACGTTTGACGTTGTTGGCATGGATGGCATCGGCTGATTTGGGATCGACCTCTCGCAGCATCTGGTGCAGGACTTCTGCTCCCTGTGTATCCGCGATCGCCTGAAGGCTGTCACGATAGCTGCTGTCGGAGCCATTTTCGGTAAAATCGATGTCATACAGCACTGCCTGGATATAAAATCCGGTTCCTCCTACGAGGATCGGAATCTTTCCCCTGCTGCAGATTTCCTGAATATATTTTTTGGCATATTCCTGAAAACGAACTACATGAAATTCTTCACGTGGATCAAATTCATCGATCAGATAATGCGGAACACCCTGCATCTCTTCCGGTGTAACTTTGGCAGATCCGATGTCCATGCCGCGGTAAACCTGCATGGAATCGGCAGAAATGATCTCTCCGCCGATTGCTTTTGCCAGCTCTACCGATAATTTTGTTTTGCCCACCGCGGTTGGACCTGTAAGGATCACAAGCGGTAATTTTTTCTGATTCATATAGGACTCCTCTTACAGAACGCGTTTGAATTTTTTCTCCATCTCGTACTTGGTCATAGCGATGATCGTCGGTCGGCCATGCGGACAGTTGTACGGATTTTCGAGTGTCAGAAGCTCTGCGATCAGCGCATCTGCTTCTGTCGTGGAAAGCTTCATCTTTCCCTTGACGGCTGCTTTGCAGGACATGGAGGCAATCTTTTCACAGACTGCTTCGGAAGAAGGTCGCTCTCCTACATTGCTCAGACCGTCCAGGATTTCCATAAACAGAGTTTTGTCTGCAATCCCGTAGAGATTTCCCGGTACTGCACGGATCGAATATTCTTTGCCGCCGAAATGTTCGATCTCAAATCCAACAGAGGTGAACTGATCCATATGCTGCTTCAGCAGAGACTCTTCCTGCATACTTAAAGTCACGATGATCGGCGGTGTGATCATCTGTGAGGTCTGTTCTTTTTTGGCCAGCCGCTTCATAAAGCGTTCATAGAGGACTTTTTCATGCGCGGCATGCTGGTCGATGATAAAAAGCTTTTCATCAAATTCTACGAGCCAGTATGTATCAAAAACCTGTCCGATCAGCTTGTGACGTTTCAGATTTTCTGCAGAGAGAAGTTTGTCCTCAAAAAGCTCCATCTGTGCCCCTACATTGCCTGTTACAGGCTTCATGACACCGCGGCGGCGCTCCATCTGCGGATATTTGACCTCATAAGGGCTGGTGGATTCCTTGAGCAGCTGACTGCGGACCTTTTCAAAAGGTTCCGGATAGGAAACGCGTTCCGGCTTCGAAGCAGCCGGCGATACAGCAGCTGCCGGTTCTTTTGAAACGGCAGGCGCGCTTGAATCCTGCTGCGGTTTGGAAAGAACAGGCGCAGGCGATCCAAGCTTCTGCTGCGGTTTGGCAAGACCAGATAATCCGGTCTTTGGCTGCGGTTTCAGGACGGTGTCGGCAGCTGGTCTGGCAGCAGGTTTGGGTTCCGGAACTTTTTTCTCATCAATCGTAAATTCCGGGATCAACTCTCTGCCCATCAGCCCGTCTTTGACTGCCTGATATACCTGATCGTAGATCAGACTCTGATCCGCAAAGCGCACTTCCATCTTGGTCGGATGGACATTGACATCTACCGAGGAGGTATCGACGTCGATGGACAGCACTGTAAACGGATACCGATGATTCATCATAAATGGTTTGTAGGCTTCTTCAATGGCTCTGGCTACGATCGCACTCTTGACATAGCGGCCATTGACAAAATAGTTTTCATAATTGCGGTTGCCGCGGGAAATGACCGGTTTGCCGATGAAACCGGAGATCCGGATCTTCTCCTGCTCCGTATTGAGCGGAACTACGTTTGCGGCAATCTCACGACCGTATACGCCGTAGATGATATCCTTCAGGCTGCAGTTGCCGGAGGTATGCAGCTTGGTGTCGCGGTTATTGATAAATTTAAACGAAATTTCCGGATGCGACAATGCCATGCGCTCCATCAGATCGCTGACATATCCGGCTTCGGTAGTCGTACTCTTTAAGAATTTTTTGCGTGCCGGAGTATTGTAAAAGAGATTGCGGACCAGAAAGGTCGTACCCTCCGGCGCACCGATCTCTTCCATGGACTGCTCCATGCCGCCGTCGATGCAGTAACGCACTCCGGTCAGGCTTCCGGCCGTTTTGGTGATCAGCTCTACCTGGCAGACTGCGGCAATACTGGAAAGTGCCTCACCGCGGAAACCGAGGGTTCCGGAAACGAGCAGATCATCTACGGAGCGGATCTTGCTGGTGGCGTGACGCAGAAAGGCGATCGGTACCTGTTCCTTGGGAATACCGCTTCCATTGTCGGTTATACGGATCAGGGAGGTGCCGCCGTCTTTGATCTCTACGGTGACTGCATTTGCACCTGCGTCGATCGCATTTTCGACCAGCTCTTTGACGATGGAGGAAGGACGTTCCACCACCTCACCGGCTGCGATCTTATCGATTGTCTCCTGACTGAGCAAGGAAATCTGATTCATAGCTTCCTCCATTTCATATCGTTTGTTTTACCAGCGGTTTTTCAGTTTGTTCTGAAGCCGGTAAATGGTATTCAGTGCATCGATCGGTGTCAGATTCGAGACATCGATCTCTTCAAGTTCTTTCAAAACATCAGAATCCGATACGGTGTCAAACAGAGACATCTGATTCAGTTCGACCGGATCGTAATGTTTTGGCTTCGGTTTCTGTGTTTTGGCAGTTTCGCTGCCATATTCCTGTACATGTACGGTGATATCTGCATTGGACAGCTCTTCTGCCAGCTCTTTTGCGCGTTCGATCACAGTATCCGGTACTCCGGCCAGTTTGGCTACCTGAATACCATAGCTCTTGTCGGCTCCGCCCTTGATGATCTTGCGCAGAAAGACGATATCATCGCCCTTTTCTTTGACTGCAATACAGTAGTTGTTGACGCCGGTCAGCTTGCCTTCCAGTTCTGTCAGTTCATGGTAATGTGTTGCGAACAGCGTTTTGGCACCGAGCAGCTTTGTATTGCTGATGTGTTCTACAACTGCCCAGGCGATACTCAGTCCGTCAAAGGTACTGGTGCCGCGGCCAATCTCATCGAGGATCAGCAGGCTGTTGCGGGTGGCATTGCGCAGGATATTGGCAACTTCTGTCATCTCGACCATGAAGGTACTCTGACCGCTTGCAAGGTCATCGGAAGCGCCTACACGGGTAAAGATCCGGTCAGTCAGCCCGATGCGTGCGCTGTCTGCCGGTACAAAACAGCCGATCTGTGCCATCAGTACGATCAGTGCAGTCTGACGCATATAGGTTGACTTACCGGCCATATTCGGACCGGTGATGATCGAAACACGGCTCTTGGTATTGTCGAGATATGTATCGTTGGCGATAAACATATCGTTCGGGATCATTTTTTCGACAACCGGGTGCCGGCCATTTTTGATGTCGATGATGCCTTTTTCGTTGATCGAAGGCTTGACATAGTTGTTGCGTTCTGCAACCACAGCAAGCGATGCAAAGACATCGATGCCTGCAACGGCCTGTGCCGTCTGCTGGATCCGTACGATCTCGGCTGCGATCGTATTGCGGACTTCGATATATAAACCGTATTCGAGCGCATAGAGCTTGTCTTCTGCTCCGAGGATCATATCCTCCAGCTCTTTCAGCTCCGGTGTGATATAACGCTCTGCATTTGCAAGGGTCTGTTTGCGTGTGTAGTAATCCGGCACCAGATCCTTGTAGGAATTGGTTACTTCAAGATAATAACCAAATACCTTATTGTATTTGATCTTGAGATTTTTGATTCCGGTTTTTTCGCGTTCACTGGCTTCCAGCTGTGCAAGCCAGGTTTTGCCTTCACTTTTGGCATTTCTGAGGCGATCTACTTCTTCATGATAGCCTTCTTTGATGATGCCGCCGTCACGGATTCCGATCGGCGGTTCTTCCATGATGGAACGCTCGACCAGTTCACAGAGATCGGTAAGTTCATCAATCTGTTCCTGCAGCTGAACCAGAAGCGGTGCCTGCAGCGTCTGCATGATGTATTTGATATGCGGCAGCATAGACAGCGAAATCTTGAAGGCAATCAGATCTCGCGGATTTGCACTCTGATAGCTGATCCGACTGATCAGTCGCTCCAGATCGTAGACTGGATTGAGATATTCGCGCAGCTCTTCCCGGATGATTGCATTGTTTTTCAGCTCATCGACTGCATCCAGACGCCGTGTGATCTCTTCTTTTTCGATCAAGGGCTGTTCGACGTATTTGCGCAGCAGGCGGGCACCCATTGCGGTCTTCGTCTTGTCGAGCACCCAGAGTAGGGATCCTTTTTTGTTTTTTTCACGCAAGGTCTCGCACAGCTCCAGATTTCTTCGTGTAGAGCTGTCAATGATCATAAATTTGCCGATGGAGTATGGAGTCAGACTGGTCAGATTGGCGATTGCTGTCTTCTGTGTCTCCATCAGATATTTCAAAAGTGCGCCGGCTGCAATGATGCCGCAGCTGTAATCTGCGATGCCAAGCCCTGCCAATGAGGTTACATGAAAATGCTCCATCAGCACACGGCTGCAGAGTGCATCATCGACATACCAGGCATCCAGCGGAAAAACAGTGATGCCGAGACGGTCTTTCATATCTTCGATATCAATTCCGCTGACATAGAACGACTGGTTACAGATGATCTCAGATGGTGAAAACTTCATGATCTCATCGAGCAGCTTGCGTTCATTGTCAAGCTCAGTGACAAGATATTCGCCGGTGGTGATATCTGCGACGGACACGCCGTAGCGGTCGCCTGTATGGATCACTGCCATCAGATAATTGTTTCTGGTCTCGTCCAGTGCCTGTGTGTCAAGATTGGTACCTGGGGTGACGATACGGATAACTTCGCGCTTCACAATTCCCTTGGCCTGCTTGGGATCTTCGACCTGCTCACAGATCGCTACCTTGTATCCTCTGGCTACCAGCTTGTTCAGATAACCGTCAACTGCGTGGTAGGGAACGCCGCACATAGGGGCGCGTTCTTCCAGACCGCAGTCTTTTCCGGTCAGTGTAATTTCCAGTTCTTTTGATGCGGTCAGAGCATCTTCAAAAAACATTTCATAAAAATCACCCAGACGATAGAATAAGATGCAGTCCTTATACTGCTGTTTGGTCTCCATATATTGCTGCATCATGGGTGTCAGTTTTGTGCTGTTCATATAGTTCCTCTTGTTGGTATCTTCTATTTGACATGTTCCTTTGTTTTCTATATATATTTGAAACGTTTTCGATTCTATCACGAAAGAATAAAAGTTGCAAGGTTGAACGTTTTTTTCCCATTTAAGAAAAAGAAATGATTGTAATCTCAGAAATGATATGACATAATAATGTGGCATATGTAAAATGCAGGTAAAAAGAAAGTAAAATACATAGGTAATATCATGAAAACGAAATGAAAAGACATGAAAGGAGACAAACGAATGACGGAAATTATTTCGATGATCTTATCTTTGCTGAGTGGCGTGGCATTATTCTTATTTGGTATGTCACTGATGGGTGATGGACTCAAGCTGGTGGCAGGCAATAAACTGGAGGCTTTTCTTTATCGGATGACAAATACACCTTTGAAGGGGGTGGCACTTGGTACGGCAGTGACCAGTGTGATCCAGTCCTCTTCTGCTACGACCGTTATGGTGATCGGTTTTGTAAACTCTGGTATGATGAAGCTGAAACAGGCGATCGGTATCATCATGGGTGCCAATATCGGAACCAGTAT
>CAZEPO010000061.1:0-10596 GCA_964514125.1 uncultured Lachnospiraceae bacterium | reverse complement strand
CAGGTGGAGCGTGATCTGCGTACGCTGCAGTCGATGTATCCAAATGCTGCCCGTACACTGCTCCCATATGTTGCGGAGGAATGTGATAAGATGGAATATGAGGGCAGCCCCATGTATGCGGAATATCCGGATCCGACTACGATCTATCGTATTCAGGATCGTATTTATCAGCAGGTGAAGGATCAGTTTGATGTGACGGAGGAAGCGCCGGATGAGATTCTTGCGCTGCAGTATGATCACAGACGCCGTGATCCGCGCGGCAAAAACTGGCTCGATGATCTGGCCAGAGTTCTGCTTCTGCAGGAGATGCATCACCGGCGCTGCAGACGAAGAGGCTGCCGCCGCTGAAAATAAAAACGCGAAGTGCTGCAGCATACACTTTATCTTTGACGCAGATAGATTCCCATGCTATGATAAAAAGATGTAATCATGGATAACATACGCACATAGATACAGCTATTTTGAGCTGATATGGAGATTAAGATGGAAGAATTAAGAGAGCTATTGGAGCTTGGACTGAGTGATGAGCTGCTGCAGATTGTGATGAGCGGGCAGCGAAGCCAGGAAGCACCAGTCAAGGTAAAGGTTCGTCCTCTGATGCAGAAAGGCAGTCTGGTTTTTCAGGCATCGCTGTGGGACGGCAAAAAAGAATTTCACAAAAATTATGAAAAAGAAGAAATGATACAGGTGATCCTGTGCTGGATGAGTCGTGATCTGAAGCAGCTGCAGATGGATACAACGGAGTGGAATGCGACTGTTTTGGTCAGCAAAAAGGGAAAAGTAACGATAAAAAAGAAAGCCTGCGCAGTCAAACGGCAGAAGATCAGTTTGCAGCACAACCGTACGAAACGTTATCTGCTTCCGGAAGGAACGCCGGTTCCGTTTTTGGTCAAATTGGGTGTGATGACACCGGAAGGTAAGGTCGTGAAGGCGAAATATGATAAATTCCGTCAGATCAACCGCTTTCTGGAATTTATCGCAGACATTTGTCCGGTGCTTGCCAGAGATCGGGAGCTGACCATTCTGGATTTTGGGTGCGGCAAATCCTATCTGACCTTTGCGATGTATCACTATCTGCATGAAATCCGCGGATTCGATCTGCAGATCATTGGTTTGGATCTGAAAGAGGATGTGATCGCTCACTGTGCGGCATTGGCAGAGGAATTTGGCTATGACAAGCTGCATTTCCTGACTGGGGATATTGCAGATTATGAAGGTGTCTCACAGGTCGATCTGGTGGTGACGCTTCATGCCTGCGATACGGCGACCGATTTTGCACTGGCAAAAGCAGTGGAGTGGAATGCGCAGGCGATCCTGTCTGTGCCTTGCTGCCAGCACGAGCTGAACGGTCAGATCAGCAATGAAACGCTGCAGCCAATCCTGAAATACGGACTGCTCAAGGAAAGGATGGCAGCACTTGTCACAGACGGACTGCGTGCATCGTTGCTCGAGGAGATGGGCTATCAGGTACAGGTGCTTGAATTTATTGATATGGAGCATACTCCGAAAAATATTTTGATCCGTGCAGTGAAGCAGAAGACGACAGCGAGCAGTAAGACGGCAGAAGGGCAGCAGGCGCTGAAGGCATGTATGGATTTTCTGCAGGTAAGGCCGACGCTGGAATGTCTGCTTGTTCCGCATGATGAGTATGCAGCGGAACAGAAATATGAAGGACGAGAATCAGAAAGCATGCTTTTGGATCAGACAGAGCAGGCTGCAGATCGACACAGAAGGGCAGGCGAGAATCAGAAATGATACAAAAGAAATTTGCAACCTTAAAAACCGTTCTGCTGCACACCATTGTGCTTCTGATCATTTTCTGTGCAGCGGTCTTTGGTTTTGAACGGTATATCAATCAGACGACACCGACGACATCGGCGGCGATGGATGCGTCAAGTTTTCCGCTGGTCTATATGCAGAACAATGGAGTCAATTACAACTGTCTCCACGGCTATGCGTATGAGATGGATGTCAACTATATCCGCGATACAGTGACCGTTCTGGACGGCGATCATATACTGGATCTTCAGATTCAGCCGTTCGATACACAGGTGGAGAGCGTTTCTTATGAGGTGCTGACACTTGACGGCAGTGAGTCACTTGAAAATACCAACGTGATCAAGCTGACCGAAGACGGAGGCTATCTGGATGCGTCACTGGAGATCCAGAATCATATGCTGCTGGAGCAGGAATATATTCTGAAGCTTCAGGTGCAGGCAGGCGGCCGTGACATTTATTACTATACACGACTGCTTTTGGAAGATGGACTTCACCTCGAGGCATATCTGGATTTTGCAACAGGATTTTTTGAAAAATGCATCAACAAGCAGGAACAGGATCTCGGTGTTGTGGCAGAGCCGGATGAAACGACTGGTACATCCAAAACACTGGCACAGATGGATATTCACGACACAGTCAATCAGCTGATGTGGGGAGAACTGAATCCACAGATGTATTACAAGCCGACCCCAAGCCTTGTGGATATCAATGGAACAACGGCTTCCTTTGTGTTGGACTATCGTATTTCGGCAGTCAATAAGGAGGGCATTAACGAGATTTTCAATGTCAAAGAATTTTATCGTCTTCGCTATACGGATACGCGAATTTTCCTTCTGGATTTTACACGTACCACAGAAGAAATTTTTAATACCAACAAAACCGTTCTGGAGTCAGACGGAATCAATCTCGGAATCGTGGCAGAGGACGTCGAATTTGCCTTCAACGAGGATAAGACTACGGTGGCTTTCGTGCTGGAAAATGAGCTGTGGACCTACAAGATTAACGGCGGCCGCATGACCCGCGTGTTCGGCTTCCCACAGCAGGAAAATATGGATTACCGCGACTTCTATGACAAAAATAATATCCGGATCCTGAAGGTAAATGAGGCAGGGGATGTCTGGTTTGCAGTATCCGGCTATATGAACCGCGGAATACACGAGGGAGAAAACGGTATTGGTATCTATCGCTATGAGGAAGCATCCGCTACGGTGCAGGAGCTGCTGTTTGTACAGACGATGGAATCCTATGACACATTGAAGCTGGATATTGATGTGCTGTCATATATTACAGAGGATCAGTCCTCCTGCTATCTGATGCTGGAAGGTATCATTTATCGGATCAATCTGGTGACAGGCAAATATGAGGCGGTAGTAGAGGATATCAAAAATGACTGTTATGCCAGCTCAAAATCCGGCCGCTATTTCAGCTGGCTTGGCGAGGGTAAACGCTATGATTCCAGAACGTTGTATACGATCGATCTGGAGAACGGAACGACCAGAGAGGTAACCTGTGCCGAATCTGAACGGCTTCGTCCGATCGGTTATCTGGGAGAGGATTTGGCATACGGCAAAGCGCTGGTTTCTGATATCGATAGTTCCAGCGAAGGCAATGAACTGTTTCCGATGTATCATTTGACGATCATCAATGAAGAAGGAGCGGAGGTCAAAAATTATGAGCAGGGCGGTATCTATATCATGGATACGCAGCTTGGTGACAATATGCTGAAGCTGCTCCGTGCGATTCGTGAAAATGGCGTTTATACCGAAACAACAGAGGATCATATCGTCAGCACAGACACGCAGGATGATGTTATCTACGGTGTGACGACACAGGAATCTTCTATCAAACAGACAGAAATGATCCTGCGGGTAGGCAGAACGATCACAGACAAAAATGTACAGGTTGTTAACAGCAAGATCCTCAAGGAAGAGGAGAGTCGTACGATCCGAATTCCAACCAATGCAAAGAAAGAAAATCTTTACTATGTATATGCGCAGGGTAAGATGGAGAGCTGCTGGTCTACTGCGGCAGAGGCAATCCGTCGTGCAGATGAAAAGGTCGGCGTTGTGATCAACAATGCCAAAGAATTTGTCTGGGAAAGAGGAAACAAAAAAGAGAGCAGTAAGATCCGATTAGAAAATATTCCGGATGCCATTCGAAGCGGCTCGATGGACGTAGCCGCACTGGAAGCAGCGATCGGCAAAGATGTGGTCGATCTGACCAATTGTACACTCGATCAGATACTCTATTTTGTCAGTCAGGGACGCCCGGTAATTGCGGCGACACCGACCGGCAGCACGATCATTACAGGATACGATGATTACGGCAATCTGATCCTGTTGGATCCTGGTGCTTCCGAAACCTACTTCTACGGCCCAAATGACAGTAAGGAACTGTTTGAATCAGCCGGAAATCATTTTATCAGTTACCTGAATACAGAACTTTAAGATTAAACAGACGTTTAGCCTGAAGACAAAAGAATGTCCCAGCAGACCTTTTACAAAGCTCTGCCGGGGCATTCTTTATTTCCGTTCTTGGCATTTTGCTTAAAAAACTGCAAATCAGCACTTCTGTTTGCGTTTGAAATGAAACGGAAAAGTGTATGATTGATTTGTGAAATTGACAGACAATTAAAAAATGGGCAGGAGAACGGTGAATGTGGAAGGATGGAAAAAGTGATGTAATCATGCACAAAAAAATAGAAGATTTTGTCATATCCACATTTTCCGGTGGAAACTTATTCCGATTTTGTCCACAAGAATGTGGATGGAAAAACGTGATAAAACCGACTTATACACAAAGTTATTCACATTATCCACAAAAAAGCATGTGAATAAACTGGTTTACATAGGTTTATCAAAAGAACGCATGTTTTGTGAATAATGATAAATCAAAAAAATTGGAGGCTTTTGTTGGAAAAACAGGAAGGTAATATAATTTTGTGTTAATTAGATAAAAAAACAGAATAATCTGAATATTTCGTAGAATATAAAAAATAGCGTCTCGTGATTTTGAAAAAATTTCATTGAAATCATGAGACGCTATATCTTGTATCTGGTATAAAACTTGATATCACAATAGCGGATTTATCGTATTATATAACACACATCTGCTTTTGTGAAGATTAGGACCAGTACCGAACCGCCTTGATCGGAGTCTGGTAATTGTAGTTGGAGACTTTGATGCCTCCTTTTGGATACGGCTGCGAGTTGCTTGCGTGCACGATCTGTCCATTGCCCATGTAGATGGCTACGTGGGATGCGTAGTTGCCGGAACCATAGAAGAGCAGATCGCCCGGCTGAATGCTGGACATATCCACTATAACAGCTTTTTTGTAACCGTAGTTATTGATATAGGAGGTGGTTGGCCCCTTCATCTGATCATCCGCTACACGAAGCAGCTTGATGCCGAATTTGGAAAATACGGTCTGAACAAATCCGGAGCAGTCTGCACCGTTGGTCAGGCTGGTACCGCCGTAGACATATTTGTTGCCGACGTACTGCAATGCAAAGTTTACGATCTGAGATCCTTTTGTATTGCCTGAGATTTTGATGCTCTCTTCAGCAGTAATGATACCGCTGCTGTTGATCGTATACTGCTTGGTTCCGATGATCAGTGTGGTGGAGTAAGCCATCGCACCGTCGGAGTAGAAGTAGTATTTTTTGCTGCCGATCGACTGAACACCGGTCTTCATGATACCGTTGCTGTCAAAATAATAGGTTACGTTGCTTACCTTCTGGAAGCCGGTCACCATATTTCCGTTGCTGTCAAAGTAATATTTGTTGCCGTTGACGGTGGACCAGCCGGTGGTCTTGGTCTGTCCTGTCCGGGCACCGTTTGCTCCTACGTAATACTTGCCGACCCAGGTGTTCTGTGCCATCTTGCCATCACTCTTGAAGTAATAATATTTACCGCTGATCTTCAGCCATTTATTCTTGAGTGCGCTGCCGTCCTTCTGGAAGTAGTAGGTGTCGTTGCCAATCGTGACTTTCTTCTTGGTTACCTTGGCACCAGTGGAGGTGTTGAAGTAATAAAGCTTGCCGCTGATCGCGTTGAGTCCCTTGAGAATGGCACCGGAATTGCTTGCATAGTATTTCTTGGACCAGAGCCAGCGTTTCTTCTGGAGAATACCATTCTTGTTGATCCAGTATTTCTGTCCGCCTGTTGTGACCCATCCGGTCTGCATGATACCTTTTGAATTAAAGAAATAGGTATTTTTGCCAATTGTGGTAAAGCCGGTTGCCCGGATACCGCTGCTGTTCACATAGTACTTTTTATCAATCCACTGGCTCTTCTGCATGACGCCTTTGGAATTGAAATAGTAGTAGTTGTTCTTATATTGGATCCAGCCCTTCTGCTTGACACCCTTGGAGTTGAAATAGTAGGTCTTTTTGCCGACGGTCGTCATACCGGTCGCCATGACACCGTTGCTCTTGAGGTATTTGCCGCTGACCCAGTATTTTTTCAGAATGACACCTTGAGACGGCCCGGCATAATAGGTGTTCCCGCCGACTGTGATCCAGCCTTTCTGAAGCACTCCGGTCGTCGGATGCAGATAATAGGTTTTGCCGCTAAGGTTCAGCCAGCCCTTGACAATACGGCTGTTGGAATCGTAGTAGTAGGTCTTGCCATTGTCTGTGACCCAGCCGACGTTGTTCTTGACGCCGGTGTATTTACCGTCTGCACCAACCCATTTGCCGCTGATCCAGGTATTCGTTGCCATGGAGCCGTCAGCCTGGAAGTAATAATTGTTTACCCATTTGGAGACGGCGAGGACGCCGTTTGTGTCTGCGTAGTAGCTTTTGTCCGAAGTGCGGATCCAGCCCTTCTGCATGATACCTTTTTCATTGAAATAATAGAGCTTCTTGCTGATCGTCTGGAGACCAGTCTGCATAATGCCTTTGGAATTAAAATAATAATAATAGTCGCCGATCTTCTTCAGGCCGGTCACATACCCTGGTGAAGCAGTCTGGGTATACATTGTACCGGCAGAAGTCGTTTTCCATGCTGCGCTGGCAGTCAGCACAGGTGCTGTAAAGGTTAGCAGACCTGCAAGAGACAGCATAAGCAACGTCTTTCTTTTTTTCATAATAAATAATCCTCTCGAATAATGGTGAAATTAAAAAATTACAAAATCTTTACATCTTATTTAAAATAGTAACCGATATTTAATAAAAAGTCAACAAGTGCTTGACTTTTTTTGGATATCTGAGAAAATAAGAACGATAGAAAAAGTTACGAAAAAAGGAGCAGAATCCAGATGAGATTAAGAAATATACCAGGCTCGCGTGAAACGATCGCAGAGAGTGAATTTGTAGTACATGAAGATGTGATGAAAGACAAGAAAGGCTGTTGGAATACCGTTTTCGGCAATGAGCAGCCATTATATATTGAAGTGGGCATGGGAAAAGGCCGGTTCATCACGGAATTGGCGATGCGTCACCCGGAGAATAATTATGTGGGTATCGAGAAATACTCCAGTGTCCTGCTGCGTGCGCTTGAGAAGAGAGAGCAGCTGCCTGAGCTGACGAACCTTCTGTTCCTGCGTATGGATGCAGAGGAACTTCCGGAAGTATTTGGGAAAGATGAAGTGGCTGGCATTTATCTGAACTTTTCAGATCCGTGGCCGAAGGATCGTCATGCGAAGCGCCGCCTTCCGAGCAGAGAGTTTCTGGCGCGCTATGATCAGATCCTGAAGCCGGACGGCAAGGTCGAGTTTAAGACAGACAATCGAGGTCTTTTTGAATTTGCACTGGAGGAAGCGAAGGAAGCTGGCTGGACTGTGGAACAGCACACCTTTGACCTTCATCACGATGAGCAGATGGTACAGGGCAATATTATGACAGAGTATGAGGAACGTTTTTCCGCACAGGGGAATCCAATCTGCAAGCTGATCGCTAGTCGGGAAGCGACACGATAAGAAAGGCGCACCAGCAGCGGCAGCTTTGATGTGTATCCATATGTCATTCGTCTCATATTATAATAGAAGAAACTGCTACAGACTGTAACAGTTGCTTTCGCATACCTGCATTTGTGCAGAGGAAAGAAGGAATTGCTGTGCGAATCCGTGGATTCAAAAAGAAATTGTATCTTCTGACTTACGATAAAACTGATTTTCAAAAAAAGGCGCTGCAGGTAAAGCGTTCTTTGGAAGAAGTGAAAAAACTGTTGAATGCAAAAGGGGCTGGATGATTAATCATCCAGCTCCATTTTTTTTAGCGCATTCTCTACAAGAGATGCAGGTATTTTCTTTTTGTTGAGGCGGTGCTCCAAATAGAGGTTCATGAGATAACGGAAGATCGCGATCACCGGAACACCAAGGAACATACCGAGTACACCGGCGAGGCTTCCGCCGACTGTGATCGCGAAGATGATCCAGAGTGGTTTCATACCGGTAGAATCGCCGAGAATCTTCGGTCCAAGCACAAGTCCGTCGAACTGCTGCAGACAGAGGATCAGAATACCGAAGCCGAGTGACTTCAGAGGACTGATGAACAGGATGATCACAATACCTGGAACCGCGCCGATAAACGGGCCGAAGTAAGGGATCATGTTCGTTACACCGACAATGATACTGATCAGCAGCGCATAAGGCAGACGGAAAATCGTCATCAGCAGGAAACAAAGTACACCGATGATAGAAGAATCAATGAATTTGCCGACTACAAAACTGCTGAACAGACGGTTACATTCAGAGAGAATTTCCTGACATACCGGAATATGCTTTTGCGGAAGAAACGCGTAGATGATCTTCCAGCAGGTGCGCATCAGACGCTTTTTGTCATACAGCATATAGATGGAAACAATGATCATGATCAGAAGGTTGATGATCCAGCCTGCGATTGACATGGATACCGTGTAGATAGTCGGGATCATGTTAGTCGCAATATTCTGCAGCTGCGCAACCAGATTCGGCAGTGCTTCGGATACCGGCTTCCAGATTGCTTCTATATTAATATCCGGGAATCGTTCCTTCATATAATCAACCCACTCCAGGAGCTGATTGTAGATCTTCGGGATCGTATTGACGAAATCGATGATATTGTTCGTGATCTCCGGGAAGATAAACAGGAGCATCCATACGATCACACCGAGCACGATCACATAGGTGATCAGGATTGAAAGTACACTGTGGATCGAATGCTTCATAGGAAGCTTGTACTTTTTGACCAGCTTGTCGATCAGGCGATAGAACATATGCACCATCGGGTTCAGCACATAGGCGATCAGAGCACCGAAGACAAAGGGACTCAGAACCGTGAAAATCTGTCCGAACCATTTTTTGGTTTCCTGAAAATCAATGACTGCTTTGAATATAATGGCGGAGAGAACCACCATGATCAGGCCGTAGATACAGATTGTAAAATAACGGCTGTTTTTGATGAAGCGCTGACTCTGTCCGCTTGGGATTGCTCCCAGGATGTCAGAATAATCAGCAGCGGATGGATTGGGCTGCACAGAGACGCCTGCAGGGCCATTCTGTTTGTGATGTTGGTTTTCTGGTTTCATAAATACAAAATCCTTCCTTAATAAATACAGCGGCATAGGTCTGCAGCAGAAGTTCGCTGCATGCCGACGCCACTTCAGTATAGAGGATTTGGAGGTGGGATGCAAGAGCATGAAATATTAAAAAACGCTAAAGAAAGGGTATGGCGGCACTGCTGCAAAAACGATGCAGAAGATTTGAAAAACATGCAAAAAACGGTTGACGATGACCGGGATATGTAATATAATAGTCAAGGTTGACCGGCTACTGATATAGCTGTGTCTATTTGTAAGTGTATAAATGTGATGCCAAAAGCCCCGGCAGAGCATTTTATCATATTGCCAAGCGAACAGGTTACGGACATTTCCTGAGTATTCGCAGCGGCTGTTTTGGGAGGACGGAAATAAGCCTCTGTTTGCCCTAGTGTAAAGAAACCATGATTAAGGAGGAAAACCAATGAAGAGTTTTATGGCTAGCCCAGCTACAATCGAGAGAAAATGGTATGTAGTAGATGCTACAGATATGACACTTGGACGTTTAGCATCAGAAGTTGCAAAGGTATTAAGAGGAAAGAATAAACCGATTTTCACACCTCATATTGATACAGGCGATTATGTAATCGTTGTTAACGCAGAGAAGATCAAAGTTACAGGTAAGAAACTTGATCAGAAGATTTACTATCATCATTCAGAGTACGTAGGTGGTATGAAAGAGACTACACTGCGTGAGATGATGGCAAAGAAACCGGAAAGAGTAATCGAACTCGCTGTTAAGGGTATGCTCCCGAAGGGACCGCTCGGAAGAGAAATGTACAAGAAACTGTTTGTATATGCTGGTCCGGATCACAAACAGCAGGCTCAGAAGCCGGAAGCGCTGACATTCTAATAAGGAGGTAAGGAACATTGGCTAAAGAAAGATATTACGGAACAGGAAGAAGAAAATCATCAGTTGCCAGAGTATACCTGGTACCGGGTACAGGCAACATCGTTATCAATAAAAGAAGCATCGATGAGTATTTCGGTCTTGAAACACTGAAACTGATCGTTCGTCAGCCGCTCGTTGCTACAGAGACAGTTGACAAATTTGACGTTCTTGTAAATGTACACGGTGGTGGTACAACAGGACAGGCTGGTGCTATCCGTCACGGTATCTCAAGAGCACTTCTTCAGGTAGACAACGAATACAGACCGACTCTGAAATCCGCTGGATTCCTGACACGTGACCCGAGAATGAAAGAGCGTAAGAAATACGGTCTCAAAGCAGCTCGTAGAGCACCGCAGTTCTCAAAACGATAATCTCAGTTCTCAAAGAGATAATCAAGAGAGACAACA
>CAZEPO010000060.1:5481-10652 GCA_964514125.1 uncultured Lachnospiraceae bacterium | reverse complement strand
TCTATCCGATGAATGTCAGAACCTTCGGAGCAGGACATGTAGCATAAGAGAAAAAGAGAAATGCCCCGGCGGAATGCTGGGGCATTTTCACGTAGGCTCAATCCAGATAAGCGACAGGAAGTTCATTTTCCTGACAGTAGCGATCTGCGGCGGAACCGCGGCAGCAGCGGATCGTAGTTGAGCGGTTGGTGATCCATTCGCCGATAAACTCCGGGTCATGACGGATCGTGAGTGTCTGCAGGCTGTCGCAGCCGTGGAAACACCATTTCTCGATTCGACGAACGGAGGGCGGCAGTTCTACATGGGTCAGACTTTTGCAGCGGAAAAATGCACTGTCCCCGATTTCGCGCAGCGTATTCGGGAGCTTCAGCTCTTCCAGGCCACAGAAATAAAAGGCAGCATCGCCGATGCGCTGCAGTCCATGCGGCAAACGAACGTGACGCAGCTCCTTGCAGCGATAAAAAGCGCGGCGGTCGATCAGCCGCAGACCTTTTGGCAGTGAGATCGATTCCAGCGAATAACATTCCAGAAACGCTGCGGAGCGGATCTGAGAAACTCTGGAATCTGCCGGAAAGATTACATTTTTCAAACTGCGGTTTTGCGCAAACAATTCACTTTCGATCACGCGGAGACTGGATGGCAGCACCACCGTTTCGAGCGAGGTACATTCCGAAAAAGCGCCGGATCCGATCCGGCAGGTAGAGTCTGGCAGCTGGATTGTCTTGAGTGCAGAGCAGTGGAAGAAAGTTCTGGCACCGATGACCTTCAGAGTCTGCGGCCAAGTGACCGAGCGGATCTTCGTTTCTCGGAAAAAGACTTCTGATGCAATCTGGTGAATGGAATCTGGCAGCACCATATGTTTTGTAATGTATTGAGATGCCATGCGGTGGGTCAGAACATCATCGCCAATCACACGGCTGATATAGATAGAAGATTTAGACATAAAAAAACTCCTTTAGCAGAAAATATCAAGATTTGCTTTCCTGTAAAGGGGTAATCAGACATCAACAAATATCATTGCCAGAAACAGAACCGGCAACAGCACAGGAAAAACAAAGAAGAGGTGGAAAAACAGCATGCACATAAAAAAACGCATGTAAATACAAAAAATATGTAAACACATGACGCTAAAAGGGAAACCACCTCTCCATTTTCCTATTGCGTGTAGTACATGGCAGAGCTTTAAGCAGGTATTCTGACTTGCGCAGTAACACTGAATCTCCCTTCTCATGGATGACCACAATGGATATGAGATGCAGCAGCACGCTTACAGCAGCACGACTGTTCAGGATTCTCACCTGATTCCCTCTTAGCTGTAAATACAGATTGCATTTACAGAACTTAAAACCGATAGTTGTTTCTAAATATTCATTTTCTTCTATATTAACTGAAATAGCAGAAAAAGGCAATAACATTTGACAAAAAGTTCTAACTGAACTATACTCGGATTTAGGCAAAAAAGAATATTTTGCGTAAGAAATAAGGGACAATTGCATATTGAGAAAGCCAAAAAAGCAAGCAGATGAAACTTCTGCACTGGTGCGTGCGCAGCCGTAAAGTCGGCGGGCTATGGCTTTTGGTATAAGATGAGGTAGTTTCGCACAAGAGCGCCTGTCAGGTAATATAATCTAGGCCAAGGGGTTATATTGCCTTTTTTTATGCTTAAAATCACGATGAAGGGAGAAAAACATGGAAACAAAGGCGAAAAAACGACTGTTAAATGGAATTATGGTACTGTTGATTTTGGTCATCGCAGCAAGCGGTGTGTTCACGGTTGGCAAGCTGAAAGGATGGTTTGACCGTGCTGAGGAGGCGGTGATGACCAGCGGCACGATGAAGGGCGTAGCCAACATCGAACGAAACGGCATCGGCTACAGCCTAAAGAGCGATATGCCGCTGCAGGGCGGAGACATCATTGAAACAAAAAAAGGTGCAGAGATGCAGCTCGTCTGGAGTGCAGAAGAAATGGTATGTCTGAACGGTAATACTGAGGCAGCACTGGAAGTATGCAGCACAGAACAGACGGTGCTTCAGGTCAGCGAAGGTGAGATTTTCGGTGATGTGCAGCAGGGCGATACACAGCTTCAGGTGACCTTTGCCGGCAGCAAGGCAGAGCTGACCGGTGCGGTATTCTCTGTCAGTGTACAGGCAGGCAGCAGCCTTCTGAATCTGTACGCCGGAGATGTGAGCGTGATCCTTGAGGATGGAACCCAGGAACGCGTGGAAGCAGGCGAATACCTTTCTGTCGTGAGTCAGACAGACGGCACGATATCCTATCAGATCGCAGAGATCCAGGCTGCGTCCCTGAGCGAGTTTTTGATCACACAGGCACAGAACTGCAGCAGTGCAGAAGAACTATGCTTTGCACAGACAGAGCTGCAGCAGGTTCTGGATGACCGTGCAGCAGAGAAGCAGGCAGCACTTGAGGCAAGTCTGAAGGCAGAGGCGATCACAGCAGCCGATGAGACCGAGACAGAAGAAGCGGAAGAGAAGACTTCTGAATCAGCACAGCAGGATCAGGAGGAAGCAGTATCAGGCAGTGTAGAGACGATCGTACCGGAGCAGCCGGTACAGGAGGAGAAGAATATCTGTACGATCACAATCCTCTGTGATACGATCCTCGACAACATGGACAACCTCGATGCAGGCAAGGAGGCTTACGTTCCGGCCAATGGTACGATCCTGGCGACCAGCAGTGTCGAGTTCGAGGACGGCGAGACTGTATTCGATGTGCTGACCAGAGTATGTGAATATGCGGGTATCCAGATCGAGTACTCCTGGACCGCGATCTACAACAGCTATTATATAGAAGGAATCAATAACTTGTATGAATTTGACTGCGGCAATGAGTCCGGCTGGATGTATAAGGTAAATGGATGGTTCCCGAACTATGGATGCTCCAGCTATGAACTGGAGAACGGAGACAATATCGTGTGGTGCTATACCTGCAACGGACTCGGTGCAGATGTGGGCGGTGCAGCATATTAGGAAGGAATGGATATGAAAAACAGAACAAAACAGCTGATGGCATTGTGTTTGACTACGTCACTGTGTGTCGGTGCAGTGCCGGTCAATGAATGGAATACGACAGCGATTGCGGCAGAGACATTTCCAAGTGAACTGCCGCAGGAGACAGCAGCAGAGAAACAGTCGGAGACAGCAGCGGAAACGACTGCTCCAACTGAGGCGGCTGCAGAAACACAGACGACAGCGACCGAGAAGCAGGAAACGGTCAGCGAAACCACAAATGAAAAAATGACGGAGTCTGCAGAGCAGACGACGGAGCAGGTAACAGAAGGAACGACGGAACAGAAGACCGAGCAGGAATCCGACACCGAGCATGGAACGGAGGCTGCGGCAGGAGCTGAATCGGAGACGGAACACGGCACTGAGAAGGAGACAAAAGCAGCAGAGCCGGAGCAAGAAACAGAAAAGGAGACAGAATCCGAATCAGAGACAGAAACAGAGACAGAGACGGAATCTGAAACAGAGACAGAAAGCGAAACACCCAAAGCTGCTCTGATCGTAACTGATGCGTCCGGTGAAAATTATCCGCTGGAGGAAATCATGGGACCGCAGCAGCTGACAGCAGGTGAGGAGACTTATCCGGTTGACTATGCACAGGGCGTATACCGTGTGTATGTTCCGGAGGACACAAAGACCGTTCAGATCACGGTTCCGGATCAGAAAGAAGACGAAAAGATCTCTCTGACCAAGTGGAATGGATATCTGACCGAACAGGAACAGACCTGGCTGCTCTGTCCGGATGATCCGATGGAAGCTGCTTATACAGCGAACAACAATGTTTATACTGTAGATTTGGAGAAATATGCACTGAATCTGGAGCAGATCACGGCAGAACAGCTGGCGGTCTATGGCGATCTGGAGGCAGAGATTGATTATGCAGAGATTTTTGTCTGCAGTGAGGAGCGTTCCGAGGTACTTTTGATCGAATACGTACCGGATTTCACACAGGTTAGTCTGCTCTCTGCATCTGCATCGGAGATTGACAAGACATTTACCTCCGCAGGGAAAAATCTGACACAGTCTGCAGAAAAATATACGCCGACTGTAGCGTCGATCAATGGCGAGTGGCAGATCCTTGGACTTGCACGGAGTGATGCGAAGGTAGATCAGGCTATCTATGACAAATACCTGAAAAATGTACTCAGCACACTGGAAGAGAAGAACGGCGTGCTCCATGCCAAAAAATATACAGACTACTCCCGCGTAGTCCTTGCATTGACCTCACTTGGCTATGATGTCACAAATGTGGCAGGCTACAACCTGCTTCAGCCACTGTCTGATTATGACCAGACAGTATGGCAGGGCGTAAACGGTGCTGCATTTGCACTGATCGCATTCGACAGCCATGACTATGAGATACCGACCGCAGCAAGCGGCAAGACACAGAACTCCCGAAGCAAGCTGATCGAAAATATCCTCAGCCAGGAAGTGACAGGCGGAGGCTGGGATCTGTCTGGCAGAACAGCGGATCCGGATATGACAGCAATGGTGATTCAGTCACTGGCGCCTTATTACAGTACCGATTCAGCAGTCAAAGCAGCAGTAGACCGCGGACTTGCGAAACTTTCCGCAATCCAGAAAAGCGACGGTTCCTATGCGACCTACGGCTCCAAGACTTCTGAAAGCTGCGCGCAGGTTGTGGTTGCACTGACAGCGCTTGGTATTGATCCAAACACCGATCCGAGATTCACGAAGAACGGCATCTCCGTTCTGGAAGCGCTGATCGCATTTCAGAAGCCGGACGGCTCCTTCCGTCATCTGATGAGCGGCGGCTCTGACCAGATGGCGACGGAGCAGGCATACTATGCACTGACCGCTTATGAGCGTTTTACAAATGGCAAAACAAGTCTGTATGATATGACTGACGTGGTGCTTGCGTCCGACCGCGACAAAGCAGCAGCGGTGGAAACTCTGATCAAGGCATTGCCGGATACAGTGACGGATGCGAACAAAGAGCAGATCCAGCAGGCGTGGAGCAAATACAGTGCCCTGAACAAAACACAGAAGGGGCTGATCAGTGCGGCAGATCTGACCAGACTTCAGAATGCAGTGGAAGCACTGAAGAAGGCTGACACCACCTGGTCTGAAACAGATACAGAGAAGGAGACTGAGCCAGTGACAGAAAAGGGCGACAGTCAGGAACC
>CAZEPO010000060.1:0-5381 GCA_964514125.1 uncultured Lachnospiraceae bacterium | reverse complement strand
AACGACAGTAAAAACGATAATAAAAATGAGAACGGCGGCAAGCCGTCCAGCGATAAGGTAGCAGGCGGCACAACGAAAAAAGTCAATCTGGTATCCGCAAGTACGAACCGGACCGGAAGCACTGTGACAGGAATCGACGCTTCCAAAAAGGAAGAGGTGGAGACGGAGACAGAGGAAGAGACGAAGGAGACTGCAGTTAAGAAAGGGGCTACGCAGAAAGATGCGAAGGTCAAAGACCTGATCCTGGAGATGAACGCACTGTTCCGCACCACGAAGACAGCAGAGAAACTGCCGACAGATCCGGAGGATTATACCGATGTGCAGATCGCATCCATCGTGGAAATCTATCGGGAATATTCCAGTCTGTCCAAGACACAGCAGGAGCAGGTGGCACAGGGCCGCTATTATTCGGAATATCAGGAAGTTCTGGAACAGCTGAAGACCGAGAACCACTATGATGCAGCGACCGGAACGGATCTGAGTGACAACGAGGAAGACATCCTTCCGTGGTACATCCGTCTCGCAGTCAGCCCGCTGGCAGTCGAGCAGGATAAGGCAGAGGCAGTTCGTGAAGCGCTCAAAGGACAGGGCGAGCTGCTGACACTGCAAGATATCAGTCTGGAGGATCTGCTGGACGGCGGCGAGTGGCAGCCGGAGGATCTGCTGCGTGTCAGCATTCCAATGACCGATCTGGGCGCTTACGAGCAGGTAGCGATCGTACATCTGAAGGACGATGGCAGTATGGAATTCCTCACCGCACATATCGCCGGTGACAGCCTCGAATTCGATACCGATCATTTCTCAAGATTCGGTATTGTCGGATACAATGGCTCAATGGAAGAGCTGATGCAGGAACAGACCGAGGAAGCATTCTGGATCTATCTGATTCCGGGAGGCGGTGCAGCTCTGCTTTTGCTCCTGCTTGTGATCGTAAGAGCAGCAGGCTCCCGCAGAAAAAAGGATGTGAAGCACAGTGAAGGATAGATTTGCAGCATACCATCCGGTCATCAATTTTACATTTTTTATCGGTGCACTGGTCTTCGGCATGGTTCTGATGCATCCGGGCTTTCTGGCCTGCTCTCTGGTGCTGTCGATCGTGTATTATCTGACCGTGAATGGGCGAAAAGGACTGAAATTCGTGACCGGGATGTGGTCGATCCTCGTTGTGCTGAGTCTGCTGAACCCAGTGTTTAATACACAGGGAGAAACCGTTCTGTTCACCTACTGGAACGGAAGACCCTATACCGGAGAAGCATTATTGTACGGCATGGCACTGGCGGCGATGACCGTTTCCGTCCTCATGTGGTTCGCCTCTTATAATGCAGTCATGACCAGTGACAAATTTCTGTTTCTGTTTGGGCGGCTGGCTCCGTCTGTAACGCTGATCCTGACGATGGTGCTCCGCCTCGTCCCTTCTTACAAGGCGAAGGTGGTTCAGATGAACGGCGCCAGACAGTGTATCGGCAAGGGCACCGATACCGGCACAAGGAAGGAACGGATCAGTCACGGGATCGTGCTTTTGTCCACACTGACTTCGTGGGCGCTCGAAGGAGGCGTGATCACTGCAGACAGTATGCGCAGCCGCGGCTACGGATGCGGAACGCGGACAACCTTTTCGATGTACCGATTTGAACAAAAAGACAAGCTGATGTTTGGAAGTATGGCAGTGCTCGCAGTGCTGATCGTGTTCTGCTGTGTGCAGGGTGCGGCAGAGGCTGCATACACACCACAGCTTCAGATCTCCGGAATCAGGAATCCATATACGGTCGCAGGAATGCTGGCTTATACTGCATTTCTGGCGATCCCGTCAGCAGTAAATATTTGGGAGGAACTAAAATGGCGCAGTTTGAAATCAAAGATATGAGTTTTTATTATCCGACTGCCAAAAAGAAGCCGGCGCTCGAAGGCATCAATCTGACGATCGAGCAGGGCGAGTATGTTACCGTCTGCGGCCGAAGCGGCAGCGGCAAAACGACACTGCTCAAGCATCTGAAGAGTGTACTGACCCCGCACGGCAAGATGACAGGAGAGATCCTGTTTGAAGGGCAGCCATTGAAAGACGTCGATCTTCGCACACAGTCATCGAAGATCGGATATGTCATGCAGAATCCGGATAACCAGATCGTCACAGATAAGGTCTGGCATGAGCTGGCATTCGGACTTGAGAGCCTCGGCATCGACCAGAAGACAATCCGCCTGTGCGTGGCAGAGATGGCGAGTTATTTTGGGATCCAGAGCTGGTTCCACAAAAATGTCAACGAGCTTTCCGGCGGTCAGAAGCAGCTGCTGAACCTGGCATCGATCATGGCGATGCAGCCAAGCGTGCTGATCCTCGATGAGCCGACCAGCCAGCTTGACCCGATCGCAGCGACCGACTTTCTGAACACGGTCAAAAAGATCAACCGGGAGCTCCGCACGACGATCATCATCACAGAGCATCGTCTGGAGGATATCTACTATTGCTCAGATAAAGTAGTAGTGGTGGAACAGGGCAGGATCATTGCGGCAGATACACCGCGCAGAGTCGGGGATTATCTGCAGAAAGAAGACAACAAGATGTTTGCGGCAATGCCGACGCCGGTACAGATCTATTACGGTGTGCAGCAGACCAGACAGGAGACAGGCTCCGGCCATGGCTGTCCGCTGACGGTACGTGAGGGCGCAGAGTGGCTGGATGAGCTGTTCGCGGGAAGAAAAGATCAATTAAAAGCGACAACGATTGAAGAATTACCGGAAGTCGCACTGCTGGACCCGGATAATATCAAAGATCCGGCTGTGCTGATCAAGGAGGCATGGTTCCGTTACGAAAAAGATACACCGGACATCCTCAAGGGCATCACACTTCAGGTGCCAAAAGGTGTGCTGTATGCGATCGTCGGCGGCAACGGAACCGGCAAATCGACGACGCTGAAAACGATCGGCGGCATCTGCCGTCCGTACCGCGGCAAGGTGGTGATCGACGGCAAAAAGCTTGAGAAATATCGTTCCGGTGAATTGTTCCGGGGAACGCTTGCGATGCTGCCACAGGATCCGCAGAGCCTGTTCGCACGCAAGACCGTGCGGGAAGAGCTGGAGGAAATGCTGACAGACAAAAAAGCACAGGCAGCCGAGGTAGATGAGATGGCGCAGCTGTGTGATATCGCTTATCTGATGGACAGCCATCCGTATGATCTGTCCGGCGGTGAACAGCAGAGAGCTGCACTGGCGAAGGTTCTGCTGACACATCCGAAGATCCTTCTGCTCGACGAACCGACCAAGGGAATCGACAGCTTCTTCAAGCAAAAATTTGCACAGATCATGGAGGAACTCAAAACACGCGGCGTGACGATCCTGATGGTATCGCACGATGTGGAATTCTGTGCCCGCTATGCTGATCTGGTCAGCATGTTTTTTGACGGCGGTATCGTGACAACCAATACGCCAAACCGCTTTTTCTCACAGAACAGCTTCTATACCACAGCGGCGAACCGCATGAGCCGCCACGTATTCACCAATGCAATAACGAATGAGGATGTGATCACATTATGTCAGAAAAATCTGTAACAAATCATAAAGGGAAAAAACATATCTGGGTGAGCGTTCTGATCATCTGCCTGATGCTGCCGGTGATCCTGATCGTATCCCGTTACTTCGGCAACCGAAAATATTATCTGTGCAGCATCCTGCTGATCGTGCTGTCCATGATCCCATTTCTGCTGAGCTTTGAACAGCGCAGACCGCAGGCGCGGGAGATCGTGACACTGGCTGTCATGTGTGCGATCGCCGTTGCATCGCGTGCAGCCTTTATCATGGTGCCGCATTTCAAACCGCTCGTGGGAATCGTCATCATCACCGGTATGGCGTTTGGTGCGGAAGCCGGTTTTCTGACCGGAGCAGTCAGCGGCTTCGTCAGCAACTTCCTGTTCGGACAGGGTCCCTGGACACCGTGGCAGATGTTTGCCTTCGGGATTGCCGGATTTTTGGCCGGGCTTCTGGCACGGGCAGGAATCCTCAAAGGGGAGAAAAAAGTACCGGCTGCCATCTTCGGCGGCGTGGTTGTCTTCTGTATCGTAGGCCCGCTGCTCGATGTCTGCACACTGTTCACGATGAGCAGTGCGATCACCAAGGAAACGGCAGCAGCAGTCTTTCTCTCCGGTGTTCCGGTCAATGCGATCCATGCACTGGCAACCTTCCTGACCCTGCTTCTGCTGTCGAGACCGATCACAGAAAAACTCAACCGGATCAAAGTAAAATATGGCATGATGGAAGAGGATGAGGTATGAAATTCGACAGCTACCATCCAATGATCAATCTGATCTATTTCGCATCGGCGATCACCTGTACGCTGTTGTTTGATCAGCCGGTATTTCTGGCGATCTCGTTTTTGGCAGCGTTTATATATTCCGTAAAGCTGAACGGAGTACGTTCACTGATCTTCAATTTGTGCCTGATCCCGCTGATCGGAGCGTATGCGGCATGGTATTCCTATTACAACCATTTCGGAATCACCAACCTGCGTATGAACTTCATCGGAAATCAGATCACACTGGAAGCAGTCGTGGTGGGTATCGTACGCGGGACAAAGCTTGCATCCGTGGTTATGTTTTTCTCCTGTATTTTTGCTGTGGTTACTTCGGATAAAGTGGTTTATCTGTTCGGCAGGATTTCACCGAGGTTATCGCTGTATTTGTCGGTACTGCTGCGCTTCATACCGAGAGTGAAACAGCGTGGAAAACGGATCGAACTGTCCAGACGAGGAATTGGAAAGGGATGCTTTCAGGGAAATCCTTTGCAGCGTGTGCTGCATACCCTCAGTTTTTTATCCATCCTGATCACATGGACACTGGAAGATTTTGTAGAGAGTGCAGCATCGATGAAATGCAGGGGCTATTCGCTGCGCGGCAGAACTGCATTTTCCATCTACCGCTTCGACAATCGGGATCGTGGATTCGTGATTGCTATTTTTACCTGCCTGACGATTATTTTGATGGCAGCGGCATTTGATCAGACCACGATACCTTACAATCCAATGATCCTGATGAATCGTATTACGGTAATGTCAGTATTCTTTTACCTGGCGTACACGGTTCTCTTGCTTTTGCCTATGATCTTGCAGATTATAGGGGAACATCAATTCAGAGAAAAAAGATAAGAGCATAATAGTGATTTGAGGAACAGAAAATAGATTAGAAAGTATTCCATACTGGGCAGTCGTTTGGGCTGGCCAGTATTTTTGATGACTTTTCCGGATGATTTTTGGGAAGTAAGAACCGTATCTGCGGCAGAACATGGTGAAGTCAGAGACTTTCCGTGAACCGCAGATGCGGTTCTTTTATTTGCAAACATTTTATGCTCTTTAGTTATGAATAGTCTGTATTGACAAAAGGAAATAATTTATATAT
>CAZEPO010000059.1:5931-10668 GCA_964514125.1 uncultured Lachnospiraceae bacterium | reverse complement strand
TGTCTTTCTGGTATAAAGATAACATATGCCAAGAAACGTTCTACCCACAAAACAGAGTAGATTTACTCTTTTTTCTTTATTTCTCCATCTTTTTCACTTATCGTATATTGATATTTTTGTGTGTAATCACTATTCGATATCTGGATCTCGTATTCCTGACACGCCTCCCTGTATATACAGGAAATATGGGCTGAGTTCTGATTAAGACCGGTATCCTGTACAGCAATCTCAATCGCTTCTTCGTAATTGAGCACCTTCTGCTCCCTCCAACAGCACCATAACCATATACTGCACACCATGCTAAGAAGGAGCATACCGACTATGATGCGCCATATCCTGCCTGTCTTTTTCTCACTCATCTCCATCCTCGTCTTTCTATCAACAATCCTGTATATCCTAATTTGAACAGGCAGGCAAACTGCCTGCCCGTTTCTTGTTTACTGTACTTCGCATCCTGTGTCGCCCGAAACTTCTGCCTCTGCCGGTGCTTCTGCCTCTGCCGGTGCCTCTGTCTCTGCCGGTGCTTCTGTCTCTGCCGGTGCTTCTGTCTCTGCCGGTGCCTCTGTCTCTGCCGGTGCTTCTGCCTCTGCCGGTATCTCAGTCACTTCAGCAGTCTCGAACCAATTCGATGCTTCTGCTGTCGTATTCTCTGTCTCATTTTCTTCATAGGCGACATCTGAATCATAGAAAAAGTAAATGTTGTTGTCTGCCTCTGCCAGCGTGATCGTCTTCTCTGGCTCAAGTGCAATATATCCCTTAATCTTGATTGGATACTCTGTGACTGTCTGTCCGACTTCCAGACCGCTCACTGTTTTGCTCTCAGTCAAATGCATGCCTGTAACCATATTTACGTAATAGACCGTATAGGAGGTCAGTTTTTTCGCAGGCCGGTAGTAAAAGCAGATCAGATTGTCTGTTTCTTTGAGCACCAGACTCTGTGTATCGGCACTGACCAGATCATACCCTTCAACCGCCAGTGCCGTTTCCGTCACTTCGGTTCCCACGATCTGATCTCCGACGACCTTCGCCGGTGCCACTGCCGCATTCGTCCCCTCCTCCAGATAGCGCACCTCATAAGAAGTCAGGGTCTGCTGTTTTTTATAATAGAAGGTGATCACGTTGCAGGCCGGATCCGGTGCCGGAACACTTGGTTTGTCACAGCAGCGTCCGCCTGTGCCGGAGCCGCTGCTCACAGAGCAGTCCTGAAGCAGCAAGGTCTTTACCGCATCGCCGACCACCTCATATCCAGAGATTGCAACCGCCCGTTCAGTCACATATGTGCCCACCTTCTGTCCGGTCACTTTCTTTTCCGGTATCAGCACCTTCTCTGTCCCGTATTCCAGATACCTTACAGTATAGTCGGTGGTCTTCACCTCTTTTTTATAATAAAAGGTGATCGTATTGCATCCGTTTTTCTTCAGTTGGAGACACTTGGCTGACTCGCCATACAGCTTGTAACCGCTGATCGTCTTGGCATACTCCTTCACTGTGGAGTTATGCTTGCCGTACTTTACTGCTGGCTGAAGAAGATCCGCCCTGGTCTCATAGTCCTTGTAATAGACCGTATAGCGTACTTGATTGTTCCCATGGTTCCCGCTGCAGTTTCCGCAGGCAAACGCCTGTACAGTTCCTGCAAACAGCATGATCAGCATCAGCTGAACAGTGATTAAACATCGAATTCCTTTTTTCATCCTTTTTTACCTTCTCTTTTCTTTTTTTAAATTTTCTTTTGGGAACCACCGGATCATTACCGATATACTCATCAGAAGCAGTCCGAAGAAACGTACGGAAGCTGTACCGCTTCCTCCCGTCTCCGGCAGCCGATACCCTGCCGTATTGGTGATCTCAGCCTGATAGGTCGCATGACTGCCCACAGCAGCCGGCGGGATCGTCACCACCTCACCATACTGTGCATAATAGCCGTCGACCTCGTCCTCTGTGACCGTGTACTGAATCGGGACATAATCACCATTCTTCGTTATCCGAAAATACGGAAGATCGTCAAATACCGCTGTCCAGACCTCTCCCTCCCAACTGCTGTCATCGAGCTCAACCTTCGCGCTCACATCCGGATACTGTGCCGTATCTACCGGTTGCCCATCCATGTACAAATGCACCGTAATGCGGTCCTTCTTATGTGCCGCAGCTCCATCAGACCAGGTTTTGATCACCTTCAGCGATGTCTTCTCCTGTTCACTTGTATGCCACTGTGCATACACCTTGATCACATGGACGTTCTGTATTGCTCCATTCACCTCCCGTTCTTCCTCGATTCCTTCTATTCTATAATGCTCTGCATCAAAAGAAAATTCCTGATAGCCTCTGCCTGTGCTTCGGGCATCCCGATAGAGCCACTTCAGCGGACCGCCGCTCGTCCAGCCTTCAATATACGAATATTGGCTCCAGTCGACCGCACCCAGTCCATCTAAGATCTCTCCATCTTCCATCCATCTGCTGGTGACCAGATAGTCCTGCGCCTGCTTGTCCGCCATCCACTGCTCCGGCAGGTCTGCATAAAATTCGATCAGATAGTCTAGCTTTTTCCATTTTCCATAAACAGACGTATCATGCTCCGGCATCGTGAACTTATCCCAGTCTGTATCGGACATCACTGCCTCCTGATCTAATTCATCGTCGGTCGTCCATCCCAAAAATTCATACCCCGGACAGGTCAGCAGATCCCCGATCTCACTTCCCCCGTTTTGATAATCCTTCAAAGGTGTCTCGTACAACAGATTGGAATAGATCACATTGGTCTCTGTATCTGCTGTTCCGTCCGCTGTCGGACGGTTTGGCTGCATCTGCAATGTATATGCATTCCGCGGATAACAAAATAGATAGACATATGACACATCATTCAGGCTGACCTGCTGCTCCTCTGCTGCTGCTTCCGCCAGCTCCTGCGCCTTCTTCAGAGGGATCAACGTATACGGTTGTTCTGAGGTCGGTGCTGCTCCTACTCCTCCAGGAGCCTCATTTACAACAGTGAGCGTTCCGTTCGAAACCTTGTATCCCCTTTTCCTAAGATAATTATCTACACCCATATATCCCGTTCCGGCATAGATTCCTTCTTCACAGCCCGGTATCTCGCGTGGATTTATCACTGATGACTGATAAAAAAGCCATGATGAATTGGCTGTATAATTTATACCATCGATTGTACAATCCGGTGTCTCTCCCGGCAATGTCTGCAGAAGATATACTGCTAACTGCTTAAATAAATCCATTCTCAGCAGTTCCCATTGAATCCCCTTTATCGCTCTTCCTCTTCCCGTTGTCATCTCTTGCGGAAACTCATCTATAAACACCCGCTGATTCAGTTTTGCATCGTCCTCCGATGGTGTCCAGTTGCCAATCGGATACTCAGCCGCATAGACACCACCCGTCAAGGTCACCCCCAATGCATTGGTATATGCATCGACGTTTTTGCTTCCCACTTTGATATTCTGAATAATATACTCGTTGAATCTAACATCTGGCATATATACCCATCTCAAACCGGAAGGCGTTCGTCCACTGGCAAAGTTGTTGCCCGGCTTGTCTGGCATAACAAGGAGCGTACCGCTCAGCTGCCCTTCTTGCTGCAGCTGATAAAAGTCATAATATCCGCCGCCACGAAGGCCTGCATCATTTATCTCATCGTTTGTCATCCGAAAAACAAGATTGGCTCTGGCACGCATATAATCGAAATAGATCTTCGTGATGCCCTGATCCCGGATCACAGTCTGATCCGAATACGGCACCTGTCCTGTGCTGACCAGATTACCATCCACCACTTCTGTTCCATATATTTCGTTCCAAATCTCATTTTCGTTGTCATATAAGTAATAGTCCTCGTAGACATCATCCAGATAGACCGGCTGTGTGCCCTCTGCATCGGAAGTAACAGCCCCCTGCTCTTCTCCCAGCTTCCACATCACCGCATGCTTGTTTTTGGCAAAATCATTTTTATCGTAAGTAGATTCCACATAGATCGTAGCTCCTACCTTGGCATACCAGGTATTGATCTTCTTCTCAACCTTGAATGTATTTTCCTCGATCTCCTCTAACCGGCGAACTGCCTGAAAGCTGGTCAGACCCGGAAGCCATTTGGCATAATAAGTCGTATCTTTCGTTATGGTCTGTTCTCCGGACACCGGCTGTGTCAGATCTTCGTCCGCATACCATCCGTCAAAAATATAGGACTTTCGCTGCGGTGTATAATCCGCCAGATTGACGACGGCTCCTTCGCGCACACTCAGTGTAGGAATACCCTCATCTGCTCTATTGGTAACAAAGACAACATTATATGCCTTGCACATACCCGGATACAACATGATGTCGCTTCCGCTCAGACCTGCCTGTTGCGCATATGCGCCTACTGTCAGTGAAAAGTCGAATTCTATCGTACATGCCTGATCCGTATACCACTTGCCGTCCGCTACATAACCAGAAGGCACTGCCTCGATCGTCGGTGCTGTCGTCTTCGCATCCGCATTGACGGTTTCTGTTTTCAATATTCCTCGATCAGGGTTTCCGAAATCAAAATCGAAATAATGTACCTGATAGCTGGACGGTACTCTCTGTACCGCTGCATCGCCAATCAATGCAGGAAGTTCCGTCTGATCTGACAGATTCTCTGTCTCTGCTTCTGTGCCACCCGGCTGACCTGCCGTCTCAGTCTGTCTGCCCTCTGTCTCTGTGCTGCCCGGCTGACCTGCCGTCTCGGTCTGTCGACCTTCTGTCTCTGTGCTGCCC
>CAZEPO010000059.1:0-5831 GCA_964514125.1 uncultured Lachnospiraceae bacterium | reverse complement strand
GCTGACCTGCCGTCTCGGTCTGTCGACCTTCTGTCTCTGTGCTGCCCGGCTGACCTGCCGTCTCGGTCTGTCTGCCCTCTGTCGCTGCCTCTGTGCTGCCCGGCTGACCTGTCGGTTCAGTCTGCGCTGCTGTATCCGTCTGACTTGCCGGCTCAGCCTGCGCTGCATAGCAAGACTGCACATGCTGATGTTCCTTCATTCCACAGGTATACACAATCTCATAACATCCATCCTTCTCCGAATGTATATGTCCCTCCTGCCCACGGAATGAACAGTTCTGATCTGTTTTCTCTGTACACGCTTCACTGTGAACGTGTTCCTCACATCCGCAAACCAGCGTTTCAGACATTGTGATCGCATTAAGCCTCAGCTGCCAGCTGACACTGCAGATTACCATCAATGACAATACAAAAATAACGTACCTGAGCCGCTTTCGGATCACCTTGTCCCGCATGATTTTTGATATGTATTTTTGAATTAACATCGTATTCACGCCTCCTTCGTTTTTTCTTTTAATTTGCAATGAACGCATCCAGTTCACTGCGATCCACCTCCGCAAACCGTCCAACCACTCTGCTCTGACCGCCATATGTGCAGGTATAAAGTGTCAGATCCCACGCTCCATTTTTCAATTCTTCTACCTGTGTCGGCTGAAGCGTCTCGATCGCAGACATTGCATACAGCACGGAGACTCCCTCCATATCTGTAAATACCGCCAGATCACCGTATTCGAGCTGGCTCAGCCTGCCGAAATGTCTGTCGTAGTTGTGTCCTGCAATCACGAGATCCTTGGTTCTGGTCGATCCAAACTGACGGCACGGGGCGATTCTCAGCCGTTCATAATCCCACTCTGACATCACCGGAAGATTCAGACCTAACTTGGGAATCGAAAGATATCCGATATAGCCATATCCATCGATTTCAACCACTGTCATCTCCTCCGTATGCTCATCCAGATGAAAGAGCTGTCCTTCTGGAATCAGATCCTGCATTTTCAGAAAAATATCTTCTGCTGCATTCCCCGCCGCATCATCCTCTTTCTGATTATGCAGAAACAGCAGATACGATGACAAAATCAGCAGCGTGCCAAACATCATACAGATTATTCCCATCTTATGTTTCATTCTTCCGATCCCTTTTTGGGGTACGGTACAGCCAATATCCAGCTGCCAGCAGAAGCAGTCCGCCGGCTGCCAGCACTGCGATCGGCCAATTCAGCTGTCCGGTCTGAATCAGTGTTGCCGTATTCGTCACGATCACCTCATCACCTGATTTTCGGTAGGAAACCGTATACCCCTTTGGAACATTTTTTTCTCGTATCGTCCATTCGTATTCCGAAGCCAGGTTCTTCCAGGAATGACTCCAATTGTTGTCTTCGTTCAGACGGATCGTCTCTGCCACATTGTTCGCATCCTTCAGCAGCTGAATCTCCACTGAAGCCGGTCTGTTCCTGCTGTTTCTGTCCTCCCATACCTTCCGCACACTCAGGCTCACCAGCTCATCCGGTGCACGCTGCACTTTGGGGTTGGCTTCTATGTCATACGTCCATCCCGTACGTTCTGACATTGGAATAGAAACAAGAAACGGATCAATCGAATAATAGCCGCTGACAACGCCCTTCTGCAGTACCAAATACAGACCAAGCTCCAACCCCTCAAAATGAACGGTTCCGTCTTCTCCTGCTTTTGTCTCCATTCCTACCATCCCGCGCTGCTGGGCATAGGTCCAAAGTTCTGCCGCCAGCCCCGGCGCTCTCAAATCTGCAAGTGAAACATCTGCTCCAGCAAACCGTTCCGTAAGCTCAAATGTAAGTGTGACGTTCTCTTTTACTATGGAACCTACCTGATACAGTGTAAAAACAGAATCTTTGACAATCTGGTCTTCATGCTCATCGTCTCTCAATGTGATGCTCAGCGAACCTGTCCTGTCGAAGTCCACCGTCGTCTCCGCCGCTGACACAAACGCAGAAAAAATCAACAAGACAGAAAAACTGATCAGCAACATTAAAAATTTTTTTCGTTTCTTCATCGTCTCTTTCCTCCATTTCTTTGTTTTGCAGGAATCTTTTTGGGCTTTTTGCTGTACTTCACCATCAGTATGACAAACAATACAAACAGGATCGGAATCGCTATCACAAGCGATACCAGCAATACATCGATCCGATATGCATCATTCGGCACAAACTGCATGGTCTTTGACTCAGCATTTTCTATTCGAATCCCCCTTATGATCAAACGATGCGTATTAATCCCGTATGGTGTGCAGGTAACCAACGAGCAATACTCTTTCCCCTCTTCCGGATAAAGCGTTTCTACCTCATCCGGCTCTACAATCTGGATGTTGTCCACCTGATAGGTCAGTGTACGATCGAGGATATTGAGTACAAAGACATCTCCCACCTCCATTTTATCCAGATCGGTAAACAACTTGGCACGGGGCAGTCCTCTATGTGCAGACAGAACAGTATGTGTTCCTTCTCCTCCAATCGGAAGACTGCTTCCTTCCAGATGTCCTACTGACGAGTTCAGTACAATATTGGAAGTCCCATGATAAACCGGCAGCTCCACCCCGATCTTCTCAATCGAAATATATCCCATCAGTCCATTTCCCATAATATTAAGAAGATCCCTATACCCTTCAACTTCTTCAAAATTAACAAAGGGTGATTCTACCTTGGCTAGTTTTTGGTTATACTCCTCTGCTGCTTCAAACAGCTCAGAATAATCCTTGGGCGTCAGCTTCTGCAGCATGGCCTCGTAATCTACAATAGCTTTGGACTGCGTTTTTTGATTCCAATAATCAGCAAACGTGGGATAAATTACGATGGACAGTCCCAGAAAAAAGACCAGCCCAAGAATCAATGCTGAAAAATTCTTTTTCAAAAAATTCCTCCTTCATCTTTCGTATGATCGCTCACACTTTTTTAGTTCGAAAGAATGACAGCATGGAAAAAAGAACAAAAACCTGCTCGCTTTTCCACAATGTCATTTCAATAGAGAAAGAGGCATAGCCTCTTTCTCCATCAGGATTTACATTATGCCAATAGGAAATTAGTCATTGCTTACAGACATTTTTTTTCTTGTTACCAGCAGAACAGCTGCTCCTACCATCATCAGACCGCCGATTACGTAGAAGATTGTTGTACCGATACCACCTGTTTCCGGAAGCTGTGCACCGGTGTTGTTTACAACTTTAAGCGGATTATTTAAAATTCCCTCACCATCAACAAGTGTACGCTCTATTGTGACTTGTACTTTATCAGTTAATTTATTGTATCCGGCCGGAGCTTCTGTTTCCTCCAGTTTATATGTACCTGGCTTTAATCCAAAGATTTTAGCCTCTCCTGCCTCAATTTCTACACCCTGTTCCGTTCCTACTGCAACTCGATATTCACCATCTGCAGTTTTTACAACTGGGATCTCTGTATTTCCGTTTTCTGTATACAGTTTGAATTTTGCACCTTGTAAAATCTTATCTTCAGAATCTACTTTTTTCACATTAAATCCGTATACATATGTATGTGTTTCGGAATCCTGTGGTATATCATCAGGATTTGGGTCTTTTTCAGGTGTATTTGGATCTGGCTCATCTGGGCTGGTTGGATTTGGATCCTTTTCCTTCCAAGTCATAGAAATTGTGTTCTTATTATCATATTCTGCTGTCGATAATACTGTTGCATTATATGTAATCACAATTTTTGCATCGTTCGGATAAACATCATTTGTTCTATATAATTCAAGTATGAAACTTGTATCAGTGGCGTCTAAAACCTTATAATCCGTACCTTTGGTCAGATCTGTTCCATCAGAAAGTTTTACTACGATGGATTCCTTATCCAACTCCAAAGAAGGATCTAATGTATCCGTAAAAATGTACCTCGTAACAATCTTGCCGGCATGGTATTTCGGGACGTATGCGCCTACTTTGAAATATACAGTATCGCCGATTTTCGCATCATTTTCTGGGCCAAAAACAAACTCTGCACCTTCTTGCTCTGGTGCACTTGCTACGTTTTTACCATTTTGCTGATTCCCATCTTCCGGATCTGGCTTCTCCCAGTCCGGAGATCCATTCTTATCGTTAGCTATCACATCACCATTTACATTGACTAAGGTTAATGCCTTATTATCCGTATCATCTGTTCTTACGATCAGATAGTAGCCAAGATCCAGGTCGTCAATCTTCAAAGTGCCAGAATCAGCCTGTTTTGAAGTCGTTGCAGCCGGGAGTGGAGTAACGCCATTCAGCCATGTAAGTACAGCACTGCTGTCCTTACCTTCTTTTAATACTACAGTATAAGTATTTGTGTCGCCTACCCTTGTCAGTGTAAACAAATCTTTTTGTCCATCCACTGAGCTATACCAAACGCTGTCACTCTCAATCGTGTACGCTGCATTGCTTCCTGCAAATGTCGCATCAAAGATTTTGTATACGTTGTATGTTTTTTCCTTCTGTGCATTATTGATCGTAATGCTGCCTTTCGTTGCAGCGGTTCCTGCTTCTGCTGCAAATGCCGAGAGTCCCATTGCAAGAGTCATTGTCATCGCAAGCAGAAATGCAAAAATCTTCTTTACTTTTTTCATATCTCTTTTCCTTTCTTTTTTATCTATATTTTGAATACTGTTCCGACGCAGCAGCTTTCGCCGATATTCGAAAGTTGCCTTTCTACCTCCTTTCTTATTCTGCGTCTCCTTCTGTATTCATACATCAGCGTTCCGCTTTCAATCAGCAGAGCACTGTATGTATGCAATCTGGATCCCACGCTGCGGTCCTGGACCGTTCGTGGATGTCTTGGAATCGTTTGGAAGATGACTGCCGCATTCCTGCGCTACATCGCTCCAAAATCTGCCAACGGCCATATCCGAAATTCTACTTTTCCAATGATCTGATCTTTGTAGATACAGCCGATTGCTTCGCTCCTCGAATCAATGCTTGTCTCTCTCTGATCGCCAAGCACAAAGTATGTATTTTCCGGAACCTGATACGGATAGCTCCGTCCATCCTTTTCCGGACTTTTTTTGCTTACATAAGGTTCCTCCAGCTTTTTGCTGTTCACATATACCGTGCCATCCTTTTTGATATCTACCCAGTCTCCCGGACGGCCGATGACTCTCTTGATCATCGTTTTGTTGTTCCAGCTGAAGCAGCACAGATCACCTGTCTCAAATGTTTTGGTCCTTACTGCAACAACGACTTCCCCACTGTACAAGGTTGGTTCCATACTGTCTCCAGAAATCTGCAGAACCGGAAGAAGAAGTGATGAGATCAGAACAGCTATGGCGGCTACAATGATCAACGCATAAACCGTACCGCTCAATGCTCTTCGGTATGCACTTCTATGGCTCAGCCGCCTTTTTTCACTTTCTATCTGTTCCATTGAGGGCAACGGAATGGATCGTGTCTTCTTACTCATCCTCTGCCTCCTTCTGCGGCTGTTCCTCTGTTCTCATGCCGGCAGATCTAATACTGAACAGATACTGGTCTGCTGCCTTCTGAGCTGCCTCAAATACATGGTTCAGTGCCAATGCTGCTTCTGCAATCGAACCGGCATTTTCCATTCGGATCACCTTATCCTGCAGTTCTTCCGTGAGCTGTGCATTCTGTTCCTCCAGCGTATTCACCTGTCGCTGCAATTCATAAATGATATCAATCAGATCGCTGCGATGCAGCTTTCGCATATCTGTCTTTCTTCCTGCCATCTCTATCCTCTCCAATAGCTGTCGTTTTCTGCGCGCTTACTTTTTCTCATTTCGGATTCATCTGTCGTTTCAGCGCTGTGCTTGCCTTGAAGGAAGGTGTATAACATGATGAAATGACCATCGGCTCCTTGG
>CAZEPO010000058.1:0-11495 GCA_964514125.1 uncultured Lachnospiraceae bacterium | reverse complement strand
TTACACTGTCTGCTGTGTTCTTGCAGCTTTTGGAATCAGATGCGTCTTTGGCATTTTTCGATGCACTGCTCTTCATGGAACTGCTGGATGCCTTGTTCTTTGACTCTGCATTCTGCTCATTTCTGATATTTTCTGTGTTTGTCATTTTCTGAGAAGTTGTATTTTTTGACATAGTCTTTGCCTCCTGAAACTGTTTTTTGTTACAGTCTTAGTATGGCTGGAAAATTCAAATTTATGTATTGCAAATTATTGGAAATTATATTATAATCAACCTCGTAAAAGAATTTACCCTTCAAAAAATTTTTTTACAAACCCCTTATTAATTATTTATACTCCCCTCGAAACAGCAGGTAGCTCCCCTACCTGCTGTTTCTCTTTCCTCAAATACACGAAATGCTCCGAACTCTTTTTGCATCTATCGAGTTCGGAGCATTTTTCATTCTTCCCAAAGCGAATCGTCTGAATCCGCTTCTCCTGTTTTACTTCAGATATACTGCAATCGCTTTCCAGTTTTCGCTCGGCGTGCAGCACAACATACCATGTTCAATCCATACCGTTTCTTCTGTATCGGAATAAACCGCTGCGATCTGCTGCGGTGCATCTTCCGGCAGGGTAAGCTCTATTCTGGACGGATAGTCGCCGCCAAATGTATGGATCAATGCATAAGCCTCTCCATTGCTGCCCACACGGATGATTCCCTGCCAGCCCTCCGGATGACGGATCCGCCGGATCTGCGGACTGAGCTGATAGGTCTGACCTTCTTTGATGATCGGTGTGATACTTCGATAAAATGCGATTCCACGCTCAATCGCATCCCATTGTTCCGGACTCAGATTGATCACATCTCCGGAGATGCACATTCTTCCAAGGAAGGTCGATGCTACGGAATATACGATCCGTTTCACACTGTCTGTCTCACGAATTACCGCCCAGATCTGGCTCTGTCGCGGCAGGATTGCTCTGTGTACGTTGGCAGCTATGATTGGTATTTCAACGCTTTCGTGTGCATCTGAGAACGAAGCCATGCTGGTAATCCCCATAAAGCCCGGTTCCAGACGGTGTCCTCCGGAAGCACAGTTTTCCAGGATAATACCAGGCACTTCTTTTTTTACTTCCTCAAAAAATTCCATCGAGGCCATCATATTCCGGCGCAGGCCTTCTCCCAACGATTCCGCACCGTCACATCCGATGCCAAACGTGTCATTATAATCCACCTTCATATAGTCAAAACCATATTTTTTCAGTGTGCCGATCACGCGTTCTCTCAGGTACGCTTTTACCCACGGATCGTTCATATCCCAAAAACGGCGTCTCGATGTCGTCAGCACGCTTCCGTCTCGTTTCAGCAGATGCTCTGTATTGTGGTAGGCATCCGATGCCGGACCCACATTTTCAATTTCAAACCAGATACCTGCTTTGAGGCCTTCCTCATGGATCGCATCGACCGTTTTCTGCAATCCCTCCGGAAACAGCGTTTTGGACGGGATATAATCTCCCATACTGATGTCCCACGGTACTCCGTCTGCCTTGTACCATCCGCAGTCGATCACAAAATAATCGAAGCCTTTTCCTCTGATCGCCTCCAGGATCCCCATGATATTCTCATGAGAAGGATTACCCCAGGTCGTACAGTATTCGTTAAAAATGATCGGCAGACTCTGCTCACACTCTGGCGCGGCCTCTGCCCCTCTGATGCCGTATTCAACCAGACGCTGACTCAGGCAGTCAATGGAATCTGTATGTGCCACAGTGAGGATCGCAGTCGGTGTTGTAAAGGACGCTCCCGGCGCCAGCTCTTTGAGCCAGTGACCGAATTCCCGATCTGCCAGGCCACCGCTGACCGCGATATTGTCATCATTGCGATAGATCTCCATCTGCCAGGATGCCGGATGTGCCAGCTGCATTCCCCAGAATACATGGCTGCGCGTATCCTCGATTGCCAAAAACGGAAAATACTGACTGACCGGCATCGAACCAACCTGTCCGAATCGTTCACAGCGAACAGAATCCATATTCCAGCCCGGCTCAAGCTGCAGATCTTCGATACTCTGCGAGAGCAGCTTGCCTTCCTCGCTCCATCTTGACTGAAGCCGATGCACCATGATATCCCCATAGCAGTCGCCGCTCAGATAAGGCGAGATCCGGTTAATGGAAAAGCTTGACAGCAGCTCCAGCCTGATCGGTTCCTGACTGCGATTTTCATAAGTGCATTCCATCGTCACAAAGCGGTCTCCGTCCTGATGGAATACCCGATGAACTGCCTGATATCCCCGGTCATCGCGCAGAACTGTTTCGATAATTGTCTTCACCCCTGCATTTTCTCCGTCTTCCCTATGTTCTGTCTGACTTTCAAACACAAGACGTCTGGTGCTCTCTCCCATACGCAGCGTATGCCCTGGTGCAAAAGCGCCCTGATACAGATCCCCACAAAGCTTTACCTGTACCAGCGGATCCAGAGCAGACTGCTTCGCCATACCTTCTGCTTCATCAGCTGTTTTTTTATAATCCATATCCGGTATCGGACAATCTGAGGGATATAAGATCAATCCAACATTGCCTGCCTCATTCCATTCATAGCGAAGTGTCATATCCCCCAATATATAATCTTTTCTTTTTTGCATTGATTTCGTTTTCCTTTCCTAACAAAGACACAAACCTCCGCCGCTTCATGCTATACATGTTTGCAGCAGAGATTGTTTGTGAACAACGATATTTTCCGCCATCAGCCTTTGACTGCACCTACGGTCATGCCTTTGATAAAATATTTCTGCAATGCCAAAAACAGAATAGCAATCGGCACAACCGAGATTACGATTGCTGCCATAGCGGTTGTGTAATCACTGCTCTGTGCAGAGAACAACGAAGAAATTGCCACAGTCAGCGTCTTCAGCTGCTTTTTGCTCACATACAGACTGGCAAGCAGATAGTCATTCCAAATCTGAAATGCCTGCATAATGATCAGGGTTGCCATGGATGGTTTGAGCAGAGGCAGTACGATGGAAAAATAAGTCCGGTATACAGAACATCCATCAATTCGAGCCGATTCCTCCAATTCAATCGGAACTGTTGACATAAAGCTTGTCATCAGGAATACGCCAAATGAAATGCCCGTCGCCACATACATAAAGATAATGCCGTATCGTGTATTTGTCAGATGCAGCTTATATCCAATCGTATAAATAGGAAGAAACAGTGCCTGATACGGGATCAGGATACCAATAATAAAATAAACATAAAAGAATTTGAAAATCCGATGCTTGCATCGTGCGATTGCCCAGGCTGTCGTTCCGCAGAGCAGCGCAAGGATCACAACACTGACAGCGGTATAAAACAGCGTGTTGAAAAAGGTAGCCTTCATATTCAGCTTATCAAACGCTTTTATGTAGTTCTCCAAATTCAATGACTGAGGCAATGCCAATGGACTGTTCAGATACAGTTCTTTTTTAGTTTTAAAAGAATAGTTCAAAATGATCGCAAGCGGAGCAAGATAGATCAGTGCAACTGCCGTCATCAAAATTTGAACCGCCAGATTCGCCTTCGTGTATTTTTGCCTTGTCTTCTTTTTCTGCTTCATTATGCCTGTACCTCCTTGCTGCGCAGACCTTTGACCTGAACCAGGGCTACCAAAAGAAGCGCTACCACCAGTGTGACGGTCATAGCAGATCCATATCCATACTGCCTTCCGTTGATCGCGGTTGTATAGGTCTGATAGATGACTGAAGTGGAAGATCGTCCCGGCCCTCCATTCGTTGAATTTACCAGAAGATCATACACCTTCAAAGAACCTGTTGTAATACCTACAACGCAGATTGTGATTGCCGGTGCCAGCATCGGAACAGTCACATGCAGAAAACGCTTGACCGGTCCTGCTCCGTCTACTTTTGCCGCTTCGTGCAGTTCAGCCGGAACAGACTGCAGTCCTGCCAGATAAATCAGCATCCAGTATCCGACCCATTGCCAGTTGTTTGCAATCAGCAGGCCGCCAAGTACTGTACTGCTGTTTCCAAACAGCTGAAAATTAATTTTAGTTCCAAATATTTCATTGATCTCCGGAAGTACATTGGAAAACAGCTTCAGCCATACATAACCAACAATGACTGCACTGACCAGACACGGAATAAACAGCGCGGTGCGGTAAAACTTCTGTGCTTTGATCCCGGAATCCAGCGCAACTGCAAAGAGAAGTGCCAGCACATTCTGAATGATCGTATTGCCGATCGTAAACTTGATCGTGAACCACCACGCATCGAGAAATTCCTGATCATGAAATAGTTTTATATAGTTTTGAACCCCTACAAACACCTTCTCCGCCGACATTCCATCCCAGCTGGTCAGCGAATAACGCACAGAGAGAAGCAGCGGAACGATCAGTCCGATCGTAAATATGATAAGTCCTGGAATCACCAGTGTCAGGTAACTCCGAAACATTTTTTTCTCCAAAATATACACGTCCTTCCATTTTCTATGATAAAAATCCTCGCGGAACATTTTTGTTCGATAACACATTCTTTCCTATCGAATAAAAAAGGGACTGCGTTTCGGCAGTCCCTCTTCGGCCTATCTCTTAGCTGGCACTGCTTACATCTACTCTTCCGTCGGATGCTGCCAGTGCATCTTCAAATGTTGCGTCTCCCTGCAGCCATGCAGCGATATCTTTTGCATTTTCTTCCTGGAAACCGCCCCATACAAGCTGGTTATTTCCAAGTGTTACGTCTACTACCATACCCTCAGCAGCATATTTGTCAATATCAGACTGGCTCGGATTATCAAATGTCGGAGATACGTCTTTCAGCATAGATGCTGTCTTTGTATAATCGTAAATCTCAACTGCCAGATCTTTATCGGTTGTCAGCACTTCCAGAACCTTATTGACTGCATCCTGATGCTCTGTAGAAGCACTTGTCATGATACAGATGTTCGGCTCAAAGATCAGCTTGGAGTCGCCTGTCTGGTTCGGGAACGGGAAGATACCGAAATCAAAGCTCTCGTCGATGTCCAGGAAGTTCTGGATTGACCAGGAACCAGAAACCTTCATAGCAGCTTCGCCAAGCACCATTCTTGCATCACAGTCTGTCTGCTCTGTAGAGAAGGTATCTTCGTAGGTATTGTTGAAGATCAGTTCATTGTATTTGTATGCAGTCTGTGCAGCTTCGCTGTCAGAGAAGCTTACTTCACCAGCACGGAACTTGTCGCCCCATGTCGGGTCATTGTTGAATACATCGTTCATCATAAACTGCATTGTTACATTTCCGATTGACCAGGTATCTACCATATGGCTTGCAAACGGTGTGATTCCTTTTGCGATACAGTCGTCAATGATTGTCTGCAGTTCCTCGATCGTTGTCGGAATTTCCCAGCCATTTTCTGCGAACATTGTTCTGTTGTAATAAACACCCTGATACAATGCATTATAAACCAGACCATATGTCTTGCCGTCGATTGTCACGTTCTCTCTTGCTGCATCAAGACCTGCTGCCAGATAATCTTCGCCAATCTCAGCCAGAATGCCCTGCGGTGCATAAGTCGCTACATCCTGCGCTTTGCCGATCATGATATCCGGAAGTCCGGACTGCATATACTGCTGCATCTTCGGCTGGAAGTCATTGCCCCAGTCAACACATTCCCACTCCAATGTGATATTCGGATATACCTCAGCAAGTGCCTCATCGATCATATCCTCAATACCTGCATCTGTAGTGGACTGTCCTGCCAGAATGGTCAGTGTAACCGGTTCTTCCTCTGCGTAAGCAACCATACCGGTCATTGTTCCGGCAACCATGCTCATTGCAAGACCTGTGCATAATAATTTTTTCTTCATGATAAAACCTCCCTTTTTTGCATTTCCGATGCCTCATTGATGCTTTCAGTATACCGGTTGGATCAGCAGAACAAATAGGACAAATTTGAAAAAAAGAATTGTACTTTTTTGGAAATTCAGCTCTGCGGACGATGCTGGCTGCGATACTCCCTCGGACTTACGCCGGTCATCTTTCGGAATACACGATTAAAATAGGTATAATCATCATAGCCGGTCAAAACAGCGATCTCCGTCAGACTCTTTTCACTCTCACAAATGTACTGCATCGCATGGCGGATCCTCGTTCCAGCAATATACAGCATGACAGTCTCCCCCATTTCCTGCCGAAACAGTCTGGAAAAATACGAACTTTCCACATAAAACCGTTCAGCGAGTGAAACCAGCGTCAAATCTTCAAAATAATGTGCATCAATATAGGCTGCTGCCTGCTTGACCAGCTCCCGTGTCGTATCCGCCACGCTGATCTCCTCAAGCGAACTGACGTAATCCACAATCTCATCCAGGATCTCACAAAGTCCGTCCAAATCCAGCATACCGGCGGTCCGATCCGCCAGATCTGCAAAATTCTCCAGATCAACTGCCGTTTGCGCATCCATGCTTTCTGAAAACTGCTCCTGGATCACATTCACAATCTTTTTCACAGTCTGACGCATATCAAGATAGGTCCACTGCTCTGAGCGTTCCTCCGACCGAATCTGTTCCCGAATATACGCTTTTGCTTCCTTCCCCTTCTTTTTACGCAGAATCTGTTTCAGTTCCTGTATCTGCCTGTCCTCAAAGTGTGCTTCAATCCTTCTGTTCTGCACTGTGCTCTGCTTATCGCACTTTATGAGCTGATTTTCCGGACTGAATTTTCTGGTCATCAGCGCAGCGATCATCTGTGCATAGATCTGATACATAGTGTCCAGTGAATACACCTGCCCGCTCAGCACCACTGTCACCGGCGATTCAATATTCTCTTTGAAATAGTTCAAAATCTTAACCGCAAGCAGATCGGTCTTCGCATAATCCTGCTTCACCAGGATCAAAAACTCATTAGAACGATAGATATAATTGAACACCAGAATTCCTTTTTTCTCCCCTGTCAGTTCCTGAAGCTTACTCTTTACCGCCCATGAGATCAGATACTGGTCATAGGAATATTTTCTGGCCAGTTCCTGCATATTGTGGATCTTCACCAGCATAAGACTCGCACCATTCAGATCTTCTCTGCTGCTCATAGCAGTTCCCGGCATCAGCGGAACATCCTTTTTTTCTAAAAGGCGCGAAAACTCTCTGTCCTGTATCAGTGACGCCATCTTCTGCAGCTCCTGCCTGCGGCTCTGCTTTTCACTGATCTTCTCCAACGCCTTTGACAGTGCATTGACGAGATCGATTTTGTTGACTGGTTTCAAAAGGTAATTGACCGAACCTGCCAAAAAGGAATCCTTGACATAGTCAAAATCATCATAACCGCTGATCACAAAAGCGATCACATCCGGATAGTTCTGCTGGATCTCCCGCAGAAGTTCCACACCGTTGACATAAGGCATATTGATATCTGTGATCAAAATATCCGGCCGTTCTTCTTCCATTCGCTGCAGAACCTCTTCTCCATTTTCTGCCGGTTTGAGACATTCCAGAGAATACTCTTCCCACCGGATCATCCGTCGCAGCTTTTCACGCGTCCAATATTCGTCATCCGCGATCAGGACCTTATATCTTTTGTCTTCCACAGTTCTACCTCCTCCATCTTCCTGCGCGGTATCCGCAGTGATACTTTGGTTCCTTTTCCTTCCTCACTCTTGATCACAACACCATACTCTGCTCCGTAAAGCATTTTCATGCGGGAATGAATATTGGTCAGGCCGATCGATGTATTCTGCTCCGAATCCGCAGTAAGCAGATCCTGCAGCTTCTCTTTGCTGATTCCGACACCATTATCCTCGACTGTGATCACCAGCTGCCCTTCTTCCGCATGCGCCCCTATCATAATTTTCTTTTCGCCCCGGGCATTCTTCAAGCCATGATTGATCGCATTTTCCACAAGCGGCTGGATCGAGATCCTCGGCAATGTGTCCTGCAGTACTTCCGGGTCAATCTCAAAAGAATAGTTCACCTCCGAACGCATCCGCACATTCATGACATAAATATAATTTTTCAAATGAACAATCTCTTTTGAAACCGTTGAAAAAGAATTCTTCATATCAAGGCTGTAACGAAACAGATTGGACAAAGACAGACAGAGTGCACTGACCTCATAGCATTCCTGAAGTTCAGCAATGCTGCTCATCGTTTCCAGTGTGTTATACAAAAAATGTGGATTGATCTGTGCCTGAAGTGCATGATATTTGGCGCGGTTTGTTGACAGCTGTGCCTCGTACTCGCGCGCGATCAAGCCTTCAATCTGATCCAGCATTTCATTAAAGTTCTGCCCCAGTTTGCCAATCTCATCACCCGGCAGCTCGTGAATCCGCAGCTCCGTTTCTCCGCCCTTGATCCGAATCACCGTCTTTGTGATCCGCTCAAGCGGCCGCGTCAATCCTCTGGAAACCCAAAAAGCCAGAACCACTGCACTCAGACACATTATCGCTCCGATCAGGATCAGGCTTCGGTTCAGTGCATTCTGGTTTTTCTGCAGAAGGCTCTGCTGCATCAATGCATAGCCTCCCATATTGTAGTCGTCCTGCGCAGCATGAAAGATCACGCGATGCTTCTGTTCCATCACAGCAGACTGCGTCCCCTTCTGTTTCTGGATCCGTTCGCTTACTTCCTCATAATAAGGCACATCCTGATTCTGCAGTGTTCCGGTCGAGATGATCGCACGATCTCCCAACGGCTGCAGCCAGACATAGGTCTCATCTCCTGCCGTGTACTTTTTCATCAGCGAACGCAGCACTTTTGTATCAATATCGCAGACTGCATAGCCGATCATCCTTGAGATATTTCCGTTATCGTACAGCTTGATCACAAAACGGCCCAGATTTCTGCCGCGATACACATTGTAATAGCTGCTGATCATCATAATCGAATCATCGCTCTCTACATATCGTTTGACTGCTTCCGCATTCGTATCCTGTGTGCCGTCAAAAAGATCCACCGGATAATTGTGCTTTGGAGTCGCTGCTTTTCGATAGGTACTGATGATCTCATGATCTGCGGTGTACAGATACAGTGCCACTACGCCCATGGACGTGTCAAATTCTCGGTTGATCGTATTGTAAGCAAGCCTATGCCATTTTCCCTTCAATTCCTCTGCCGAATGTCCGCGCCTGAGATCCTTGATGAAATCCGATACGTTATAAAGCCGCAACAATGAATTTTCTACGTTTTTCAGATAACTCTCAATCTCCGTCTGCATATTTTCCAGCAAACGCAGATTTTCCTCCTTGGCCTGCTGGTAGATCAACGTTGAAGAAGTTCTGTAATACAAAAAGGTCTGCAAAAGCAATGCAGAAAGCGAAATTCCAATACACAGGATCAGAATTTTCGTCCGCATATGGAACAGATGCTTCTTGATCTTCATACTCATGTACCCCCTGATATGAAAAAATGCCGCAAGTATTCTGTCATTCCAGAAATTCCTGCGACACTCCTTCGTCTATGTTTCTGTCATTTTCTTATCTTCTAATTGAAGTCAGTGATGATTCCGATCAATTCTTTGCACAGAGTTCTCCAACCACCTGATTGATCACTTTGCCGTCTGCTTTGCCCTTCAGCTCACCCATAACAGCCTTCATGATCTGACCCTTGTTGCCGGTAGCCAGAACCTCTGCAAATTTTTCCTGTAAGCATGCTTTAACTTCTTCTGCTGACATCAGCTTCGGCGCATACTCAGAAATCACCGCATAGCGGAACTCATACTCTTCTTTCAGATCAGTACGTGCTTCCGGACAGGTATCAATCTGTTCTTTGACTGTTTTCACTTCCTTCAGAATAACAGCATCTACCATATCTTCCGGAATATCCTCACGACAGCCTGCATCAATACCGGCTTTTTTGACTGCAGAGATCAGGGAAGAAATTGCTTCCTTACGTGCTTTGTCTTTTGCTTTCATTGCAGCTACCATGTCTTTTCTCAGTAATTCGATATTCATTTTGAATTCCTCCTGTTTTTTATTGTCAATACGAACGAATAGTACCTCCGCAGTCAGCGGAAACGGATTCCTTCGTATATCACGCTATGTTCTGCTGATCCCTGTATCCGCTATACTCTGCTCTGCCGATGGATTTCCTCCGCAGCATAGGCAAGCTTCGTTACCACATCCCGCTTCGAAGGGTAGCACCGCAGCATACCGTCATGTCCCGGAAATTCGAAGCAGTCTCCTTTGCCAAGATAATCATACTCGATCTTCAGATTTTCCAGTACCTTTCCCGTGCGGATCATTGTATATTCTTCTCCTGCATAGGTACAGATCAGCCGAGACTCATGCGCATTCTGAGAAAAATGTGCAATACCCTGCTGCCCCGACTTTTTGCCATCGGTGGGTATTTCCACTCGAACAGTATCTTCAAAATAATACGTGCCGTTTTGAATTGATTCACTGATCTGCTTTTTTTCCCACTCGATCCAATCCAAAACATGCGAAAATTCGGTAGGCGCTGCCTTTGCACGTATTCGTCCATAACGATTCATTTCCCATCTTTTTCCGCACTGAATACACCAAACATGCCTTCCGCGCGAGTCCATCATCGATTCTGTTCCGCACGCCGGACAGCAGTACAAAAGTGCATGCAGTTTTTTCGTATTCATTCGCTCCTTAGGCCATTTTCGACGCCGTTTCTGCAGCCACCAGATCCAGTTAAACCAGCCGCCGATCGCAGTCACTGCAGCGATCACACGTGTGATCATCTGCGGACCTGAGCATTTTACCTTCTTCAATCTTCATCACCCGTATTCCTATTATTGCCGGAAAACACCTTATTTTCTGCATACAAGATAGCACAAAACGGCGGCCTTTGCAAGCCGCCGTCTGTCTTCCTCTGAAAATATACCGGCATCCTCTATACCAAAAAGACCCTCCGTTTCCGAAGGGCCTTTGCTTTTGTTTTTTGTATATTAAGTCAGGAAATCTTTCAGTCGTTTGCTTCGTGACGGATGGCGAAGCTTTCTGAGTGCTTTCGCCTCGATCTGACGGATACGTTCACGCGTAACGTTGAATTCTTTTCCTACTTCTTCCAGTGTTCTGGCACGTCCATCTTCCAGACCAAATCGCAGCCGTACTACCTGGCGCTCTCTGTCTGTCAAAGATTCAAGTGCTGTAGCCAGTTCTTCACGCAGCATGGAAAAAGCTGCTGAATCTGCCGGTGAAAGTGCTGTATCATCCTCGATGAAATCTCCAAGATGGGAATCGTCTTCTTCGCCGATCGGTGTGTCAAGAGACACTGGGTCACGGGAAATCTTCAGCACTTCACGTACACGGCTGACCGGAACATTCAGACGGTCTGCTACTTCCTCCGGGGTCGGCTCGCGACCAAGCTCCTGCAACAGTGTTCTGGTCATACGCAGTGTCTTGTTGATTGTCTCTACCATATGTACCGGGACACGGATCGTTCTTCCTGTATCAGCAATACCACGTGTGATCGCCTGACGGATCCACCAGGTTGCATAGGTACTGAACTTGTATCCCTTTGTGTAATCAAATTTGTCAACGGCCTTCATCAGACCCATGTTGCCCTCCTGGATCAGATCCAGAAA
>CAZEPO010000057.1:5229-11819 GCA_964514125.1 uncultured Lachnospiraceae bacterium | reverse complement strand
ATTTAATGGATTCCAGCTGCCTCTTACATACGTGATCAAAAACAAGAGAAAGATCAGCATATTGTGAAGGATCATACAGCCCCATGCGGATACTAGGCCAAGACCGAGAAAATGGATACAGATTAGGGTACCGCCATTTCGAATCAGCCACATACCGATAACATTGTAGAGAAAAGGTTCTTTCGTCTTGCCGACACCCTGCATCATACCTTCGATGATGATCGAGAAGCCATAGAAAGGCTCTGAAAATGCAACCATACGGAGAACTGTAGTTCCCAGCTGGATGACTTCCTCGCTGTCAGAGAAGATTCGGATCAATCCTGGTGCAAGAAGAAACAGAAGGGATCCTGACAGAATCATTAACAGCACCTCAATCGGAATAAACATGGAAGCCAGATCCTTCATTCTTTTTTTGTCTTTTGCACCATAGGCATTTCCGGCGAGTGTTGCAGCGGCAGTCTGCATTCCGTAGCCTGGGATATAGAAGGCAGATTCAACTGTGTTGGCAATCGTGTGGGCAGCGGCAGCAATTGCTCCGAGGGAGTTGATCATGGATGCAAAGATTACATATCCCAGAGAAGTACAGAAGCGCTGAAGCATGTTTGGAAATGCAACCTTAAGACAAGGCTTCAAAATTTCCGGATCAGGCAGAAAACGCTGACCCTTTGGAGAAACAAGTGGATGACGCCAGAGGATCACTGTGATACAGATACCGCCGATCAAAAAGGCAATTGCACTGGCGATGGCTGCACCGATAACACCCAAACCAGCACCCGGAATCATTAGAGAGATATTAAATAATGAAAGATTCTGAGTCGGGTAGATCAGCAGCGTATTCAGCACAATATTGATCAGATTCACAAGAATACCGATTTTCATAGGTGTTTTGGTATCACCGGCTGCGCGAAGAACTGTACCGAAAATGATAATAGCTGTTCGTGGAAGCATCGGAAGATACAGAATCAGAAAATATTGCCCGGCCAGCTGGCGGATATCGGGATGTACCTGCATCCAGACCGGAATCAGATGACTTAGGGATGTCATCAGAAGTGTAAACAGAATACCTACAGTAAGCGTTGTCAGTACGGTCTGTGCAACGGTACGGCGTGCTGTCTGTTCATCGCGGGCACCGAACGCACGGGCAATAAATGACAAAAATCCGATACTCAAAGCAGAGACAGAGCTGTTGATCAGCCAATTGACGGTGGTAGTGGCACCGACCGCAGCGGTCGCAGACGTTCCAAGTGAGCCAACCATTGCTGTATCGATATATTGAACAGCGGTCTGCATTAATTGTTCCAGCATCGTTGGCCAGGCTAGCGATAAAATAACAGCTGCCATTTCGCGATTGGCCGGAAACGATAATTTCTTTTTCATAAAGGTACCTCACATAGCAAATAGTAAACAAATCTATTGTATAGGAGAATCCTATTTTCGACAAGCGAAAAAACAAAATTAGCCTTGACGAGAAGGAAATGATTTAGTAAAATATAGCGGATAACAGGGAGTAGTTCACATTCGGATACGAATGTTATATATCTCGTCATTACGCCGAAAGGCCGGGATATATACTGAGATAAGAACAAGACTTTTATCGCATTTTTGTTGCGGTAAGAGTCTTTTTTTGCGGCTAAATAAGAGTTTGTATAACTTGATCAAGACGCGAAATAATATCCGAAAACTATTTCAAACAAATTGATGGACAAATTTTATAAAAGGAGAATATGACATGGAAATTTTACTGCAGCTTGTATTGTTGGCATTAGGATTTGTTATGCTTGTAAAGGGTGCGGACTGGTTCGTAGACGGAGCCGCAGGGATTGCGGAACGATTTGGGATTCCTCAGTTGGTGATCGGACTGACGATCGTGGCGATGGGAACGAGCGCGCCGGAGGCAGCGGTGAGCATCACTTCCGCACTGCAGGGAAGTGCCGGAATCACGATCGGTAATGTAGTTGGAAGTAATATTTTGAATATTCTGATCATTTTAGGACTGACAGCTGTGATCACATCAGTTGCAGTACAGGCGTCCACTGTAAAGATTGAGATTCCATATATGATCCTGATCACAGCATTACTGCTCGGTTTAGGATATACAGGCAATGAAATCGGACGTCTGGAAGGTGTGGTTCTCTGGCTGGCATTTCTTGTGTATCTTGCGTATCTGCTTCGAATGGCAACAAAGAACAAGGAAGAAGCAGATTTGGAAGAACATTCAGCACCATTGTGGAAGGAATTGCTCATGGTTGCAGTGGGAATCGTACTGATCGTATGGGGGAGCAGCATTGCAGTGGATGCAGCATCAGCGATTGCCCGGATTGCAGGTTTGAGCGAGCGATTTATCGGACTGACCATCGTAGCACTCGGTACATCACTGCCGGAGCTTGTCACCAGCGTCAGCGCAGCACGAAAAGGTAAGGCAGATATTGCAATCGGCAATATTGTCGGCAGCAACATTTTCAATATTTTGTTTGTGGTAGGAACGACCGCACTGATCACGCCTGTAACATTTGAATCAAAATTTGTGATCGATACATTGATCTCGATCGCAGCCGCAGTGCTTCTGTTTGTCTGTGTATTTAAGAAAAGAAAGCTTTCACGAATCGACGGAATCGTGATGCTTGTGGCTTATGCAGCCGTATTCTGCTATATGTTATAAAGTTTACAAAATAAGAAGGACAATCTGACGAAGTGATCGATGATCATGGAATGACAGATTGTCCTTTTTTGTAAATCAATATAACTTTATTTTGTTTTTTGGCTGGACTGTATTACTATAAAGTTTTTCCAGTCAGCATCTCATATGCCTGAAGGTACTTGGCAATGGTTTTCTCGACGATTTCCTCCGGCAGAGTCCAGTTGTTGTCCGGGTTAGCCTTGAGCCAGTCGCGGGCAAACTGTTTGTCGAAGGACGGCTGGCCATGACCCGGCTCATATTCATCAGCAGGCCAGAAGCGGGAGCTGTCCGGTGTGAGCATCTCATCACCGATGAACAGATTACCTTCTTCATCAAGACCGAATTCAAATTTGGTATCAGCAATGATGATGCCACGGCTCAGTGCATAATCAGCACATTTTTTGTAAATGGCGATCGTACAGTCACGAAGTTTGGTTGCGTATTCTTCTCCTTTGCCTGGGAAATATTTTTCCAGATGAGCAATGCTCTGTTCGAAGGAAATATTCTCGTCATGGTCACCAATCTCAGCCTTGGTAGACGGAGTGTAGATTGGTTCCGGCAGCTTGTCAGACTCTTTCAGTCCTTCCGGCAGCTTAATACCGCAGACAGTACCATTTTTCTGGTAGCTTGCCCAGCCGCTTCCGGAGAGATAGCCGCGCACGATACATTCGATCGGCAGCATGTTCAGCTTCTTGCACATCATACTGTTGCCGTCATACTGTGGCTGCTGGAAAAATTCCGGCATATCCTTCACATCGACAGAAATCATGTGATTCGGAAGAATATCTTCGGTCAGATCAAACCAGAACTTAGACATCTGTGTCAGAACCGTTCCTTTTTTGGTTACGATGTTGTTCAGGATTACATCAAAGCAGCTGATACGGTCCGTTGCTACCATGATCAGGCTGTCGCCGTTGTCATAAATCTCACGAACTTTTCCTTCTTTTACCGGTTTCATTACTTCAATACTCATACGGTCACCTCATTGTATATTAATTCAGTTGTACGACGATAGTTAACCACTTTTTTTGACAAAAATCAATAGATATTTTGTGATTCGTGAAACTTGTGATATACTTGGCAGAAAGCATAGCAAAAATGAAATGCAGAATGAACGAAATAGAATACAGGCCATTTGGATGAAAAAGCTGTCTGTATTGGGAAAGGAAGAGAAGAATGGAACTTACAGTTATGACGTATCTGATCATCTGTCCGATGCTGTTTTTGGCAGGACTTGTCGATGCGATTGGGGGAGGCGGAGGACTGATCTCGCTGCCTGCCTATTTGATCGCAGGATTTCCGCCGCATACGGCGATTGCGACCAACAAAATGTCATCTGCCTGCGGGACAGCACTCGCGACAGGGCGTTTTATCAAAGCAGGACTGGTCAATCTGAAGCTGGCTGTGCCAGCAGTCATTATGGCTGTTCTGGGGTCATCGATCGGTGCGAATCTGTCTCTGCTGGTGGATGAAAAAATATTGATGAAGGTACTGCTGATCATGCTTCCGGTGTCAGCATTTGCTGTGATGAACCGCAGACTGTTTCGGGACGATGGAGCAGACGAGGTGAAGCTGGATCGAAGGACGGTGCTGACTGCGATGTGTGCCGCATTGGTTGTCGGCTGCTATGACGGATTTTATGGACCAGGTACAGGCACCTTCCTGCTGATCGCGTTTACCGTATTTGCCCGACTGGGTGTCCGCACAGCCAACGCACAGGCGAAGGTGATCAATCTGACGACGAATCTGACTTCATTAGTCATTTTTATCCTGAATGGACAGGTCCTGTTTCAGGTTGGCATCATAGCAGCACTCTGCAATATGGCAGGTGGATATATCGGAGCCGGCATGGTCATGAAAAATGGAGCGAAGATCGCACGGCCAAGCATCATGCTGGTGCTGGTACTGCTTGTAGTAAAAGTAGTGACAGGAATCTAACGAACAAGATTCTTACCCTTCTGCAAAGGGCGTGAGGAAAGTATTTCTAAATCGAGGCTGTGCTGTCTGCGAGCGTTTGCAAATATGTAAGAATATTTTGATACCTATCATTATATGATAAGCAAGCTGCAATATGTTGAAAAAATTGTTTGTTGGTTAGATAGCCAAGAGAGAAATAAAATAAAATACTTCCTTCTGAATCTGTCGGAAGGAAGTATTTTATTTCTGCTCTTGGCGTCCTATTATCAAAAGTATATAGTTCGGAAAATCAGTATCAGGATTCTCCGTTTGCGACTACCGGTGTCGGTCGTCTGGAGTCGAATACCTGTGATGCCTGGAACATATTGTCGAGGACGGTGGTCTGGCCGAGGCTTGATTTGTAAAGCAGATAGCCGTCTAGGTCGATTCGTCCCTGACGTACATAATTGCTGGTGATCTGTACCCAGTATGGCTGAGAACTGTCTACGTTGCAGTAGAAGTTGTAGCCAGCATTTTTGAAGTACTGGTAGATCTCATTGTCGGAGCTGTAGCCTTCCCAGCTGCCGATGTCATTGCCGTGTGCGAAGATGATCGTATCGACTGCACCGACGATATTTCCGACGTTGTTGACCCATTTCTCGTTGTCTGTTCGCAGCGTATCGACAGATTTGTTCGTTACACTTAAATGTCCCCAGGTGTGGCTGGCAAATTCCCAGCCGCTTTCTTTGATCGCATCTGCGATCTTGGTAGCTTCTGCAATCTCAGCATTGCGGTCAAAGTCTGGATGTTCATTCAGCCATTTGCGCTGATCTTCCATGAGATTTTCCTGCAGCTCATAATCTGCATCAGTACGATAGCCGAATACACCGTTGTAGCCGGTCAGGGCGATCAGACCGCGGGCACCCTTGTAGGCACCGTCCGGGTGTTCCTCCAAAAAGCTGTTCAGGCGCGGTACTACGTCATAATCACCGATGTGTTCTGCACCGTCTGAGGTATAGTATAAGCATTTGACATCGCCATTTTCGTCCAGAACCAGTTTTTCCGGATAACCGGCTGCCTCGTAGGAGTGATAGTAGCTGAGGTCGTCCACAGAGAGTACGATAGGTTTTTTGCCCGGCGGCAGCAGCAGATTGGTGTTGGCTGCGAAGGTTACGTTGCCGTTTTCGTCCGTGGTCTCAACCACCAGATCACGAAGGCGGACAAACACATAACCGTTGTCATACATGGTCTGTGTGATCTTATCAAATTCTTCAATCGTTGTCATCCATGCATTCATACCGTCTACCTGTCCCTGACCGAGTACGGAAACATTGAATGCACGGTCGGTATCATTGATCAGTGAATGATAGAAGATATGAGGTACTGTGTAGACATCGACCGCTACGCAGGTGCTCTTTTCCTGTTCGATGCGGCTGATCTCTGCTGTGATTTCCGCATTTGCTTCATAAGAAGGAATGGTTTTCAGAAGCTCGATCGCACCATCGTAATCGTATCCGGCTGCAAGGTATCTGGCTTCTTCCAGAACAGAGGAATCAGCAGCAACGGCAGGTGTCTCGGTAGCAGGTGCTTCTGTGAGCGCTTCTGTCTCAATCACCGGAGCAGGTGTCTCTGTCTGAACCGAAGTCTGAAGCTGTTCTGTTTCGATGTTGCTTCCGGTATTGCCGGAAAAAAGTGTTGTTTGGCTGGTCAGCAGCTTAACCGCAAAGACTGCAGCGACAGCAAGAAGGGCGATCAGAACCAGAAAGAAAAAGGCACGCTGTCTGGCTGCCCGCTGACGCTTCAGGTGCCGTCTTCGGCGGCGTTCTTCATACTCACGATCGTCATCGCTGAGAAAATCATTGAAGTTTTCGTCCATGGTATATCTCCTTTGTATTTCAAAATTTATCTAAGCACAGTTTAGCATAGTTGGATAGAAGTAGCAAACAGTTTCTGGACACGGCGTTATTTTGTAGTGGAGAAATAAATGGGAAAGTGGTAGAATAAGAAAATATATGCA
>CAZEPO010000057.1:0-5129 GCA_964514125.1 uncultured Lachnospiraceae bacterium | reverse complement strand
TTATTTTGTAGTGGAGAAATAAATGGGAAAGTGGTAGAATAAGAAAATATATGCAGTACGCAGACCGCAAAATCGGTTGTGCAGCGACAGAAAGATGAGGATAAAAATGGAACAGAATATAAAAGAAGTAATACAGGAAGCTGAAATGATATTGGTAGGGATCGGACAGGAATTTGCGCCGCTGATTCCGGAGTATGACGGGGAAGCAGAACTTGCACCGTATGCGAAAAGCAAGTTTTTGCGGGAACTTCCTGATGATCATGAGATCATTCGTGCATACGATCAGCTGCGGGAACTGATCGGAGCCAAGCCATACTTCGTGGTGACGCTCAATACCGATGATCTGATCTATCGTTCCGCACTGGAAAATGATCTGATCGTAGCTCCGTGCGGAAGCATGAGCAAGCTGCAGTGCAGCGAGCATATTACGGATGCCGCAGAGATCTGTGATCGCGTGCTGAAGGAGGGAAACACGGCTCTGGCATGCTGTCCGGAGTGTGGGGCACTGCTTCGTTTTCATACCGTACAGGAAGAGGGCTATCTGGAATCCGGCTATCTGGATCAGTGGGAGAAATATACGAAATGGCTGAGCTGCACTTTGAACCGCAAGCTTTTGCTGCTGGAACTGGGAACAGGCTTTCAGTATCCGCAGGTGATCCGGTGGGCATTTGAGAAGACAGCCTTTTATAATATGAAGTCTACGCTGGTCCGAATAAGCAGTAAATTTCCGCAGCTGCCCGCTGAATTATCCGAAAGAGGAGTTAGTATGGCGAAAAATCCAGTTGAATTTTTGTTAAATATTTAATTTGTGCAAAAATTCTAAAAATTACTTGTAATTTGCTGCCTTGTTGTGTATTATGGATATAGATTCAAGAATAATTTCGGAGGTGTATCTATGGAAAGCAGAGCGATCAAAATTCATTCCAGTCTCAATCAGAATGCGATTATTCGTGTGATTCCGGGACATTTTGCGACGAACCATTCTCATATCAACTACTATGTAGATATGACGATCATGAAATGCCGAAAGAGTGAAGCGGCTGCCGTGGCTGCGGTGCTTGCGCGCAAGTATACGACCAGTACCTATATTGATACGATCATCTGTATGGATGGCTGTGAAGTAATCGGTGCTTATCTGGCAGATGAACTGACTGCTTCCGGAATCATGTCGATGAATCAGCATAAGACGATGTATGTGGTCACACCGGAGATGAATCCGGGCGGACAGCTGATCTTCCGTGATAATATGCAGATGATGATCACCGGCAAGCATTGTCTGCTTCTGCTTGCTTCTGCGACGACCGGACGTACCATCGCAAGAGCAGTCGAATGTGTACAGTATTACGGCGGCATCATCGAAGGCGTATCAGCAATCTTCAGTGCCAGCAATGAATTAAAAGGCATTGAGATCAACAGTATCTTCACAGGTGAAGATCTGCAGGGCTATGAGACCTATTCTTCTTCCAAGTGTCCGATGTGTGCAAATAACCAGAAGATTGATGCAATCGTCAACAGTTTCGGATATTCTAAATTATAAATCTTGTAACAATTGAATAATTATGCTACATTAAAGGGGTGTTGTATGAAAGTGTACAGCACTCCTGTTTTTATTTAATAGGAAAATGTGTCCTATCGAACAAAAACGCTCCGCGAGGATTTTTTCATAGTAGGAAAGGAGTGACGGAATGTTAGCAGTTATCGATTACGACGCGGGCAACCTGCGCAGCGTAGAAAAAGCGTTTGCTTTACTTGGAGAAACACCTGTGATCACCCGTGACCCGCAGGTACTTTTGCGTGCTGACAAGGTCGTGCTGCCGGGAGTAGGTGCATTTGGAGATGCCATGGAGAAGCTTCAGCAGTATGGACTTGTTGATATCATAAAAACGATCATAAAGAATGGGACGCCGTTTTTGGGCATCTGTCTTGGAATGCAGCTTTTGTTTGAATCGAGTGAAGAGTCACCGGGAGCAGAGGGACTTGGCATCTGCAAAGGCAAGATTCTGCGTATACCGGAGACAGAGGGACTGAAGATTCCGCATATGGGGTGGAATTCACTGCATTATGATCATCTGGGACGGCTATATCGCGGCATACCGGAAGATTCCTATGTATATTTTGTACACTCTTATTATCTGAAAGCGGAGCAGCCGGAGATCGTGGCGGCTTCAACGGATTATGCTGTACAAATTCATGCTTCAATAGAGCAGGGAAATGTCTTTGGCTGTCAGTTTCACCCGGAAAAGAGCAGCGATGTCGGTCTGAAGATCCTGAAAAATTTTATTGAACTTGGGAAGGAGAATGTGTGATGTTTACAAAACGAATCATTCCCTGTCTGGACGTACACAATGGACGTGTAGTAAAAGGTGTGAACTTTGTCAATCTGCGGGATGCTGGAGATCCGGTTGAGATTGCAGAGGCATATGACAAAGCCGGTGCGGATGAACTAGTCTTTCTTGACATTACTGCTTCATCAGATGCACGCAGCACCGTTGTAGATATGGTAAGAAAAGTAGCTGAAAAGGTATTTATTCCATTTACAGTAGGCGGCGGAATCCGCACTGTAGATGATTTTCGTATGCTGCTTCGGGAAGGTGCGGATAAGATTTCTGTCAATACGGCAGCGATCATGAATCCGGAGCTGATCCGTGATGCAGCAGAAAAATTCGGACGGCAGTGTGTTGTAGTGGCAATCGATGCGCGGCGTCGCCCGGACGGCTCAGGCTGGAATATTTACAAAAACGGCGGTCGGGTCGATATGGGAATCGATGCAGTGGAATGGGCAATGCAGGCAGACCGGCTTGGTGCAGGTGAGATTCTTTTGACAAGCATGGATTGTGACGGCACCAAGGCAGGCTATGACCTGGAACTGACAAGAACGATCGCAGAGCATGTATCTGTTCCAGTGATCGCTTCCGGCGGTGCAGGAACCAAGACACATTTTTATGATGCACTGACCGAGGGAAAGGCAGATGCAGCATTGGCGGCATCGCTGTTTCATTACAAAGAATTAGAGATTAACGAAGTCAAAACATATTTGCGAGAGCGCGGTGTCTCTGTGCGCTTATAGAAAAGGTGACAGCAGAGTCACAATGATAGATTTAAAACAGAATACGAAGGAGAACAACATGGCAGCGATTTCAAATGACTGGCTGGTTCCGCTGAAACCGGAATTTGGAAAGCCATATTATGCAAAATTATATAAGACGATCAAGGAAGAATATCAGACGCGGGAGATTTTCCCGCCAGCAGATGATATCTTCAACGCATTTAGCTATACACCGCTCAGCGAGGTGAAGGTCGTGATCTTAGGGCAGGATCCATATCATGACGTAGGGCAGGCACATGGACTCTGCTTTTCTGTAAAACCAGATGTAGCGATTCCACCGTCACTGGTGAATATCTATAAAGAACTTCATGAGGACTGCGGCTGTGATATTCCGAACAACGGCTATCTGACAAAGTGGGCCAAACAGGGTGTGCTGCTTCTGAATACAGTGCTTACAGTACGTGCACATCAGGCAAACTCACATCGCGGAATCGGCTGGGAGGAATTTACAGATGCAGCGATCCGTATTCTGAATGAGCAGGATCGTCCGATTGTTTTTATCCTGTGGGGCAAACCGGCACAGATGAAAAAAGCGATGCTGAACAATCCAAAGCATTTGATCCTGGAAGCACCGCATCCAAGCCCGCTGTCAGCATATCGCGGATTTTTTGGCAGCAGACCGTTTTCCAGAACGAACAAATTCCTGCAGGAGCATGGGATTGCACCGATTGATTGGCAGATTGAAAATGTATAGTTGATAAAAACAGATACAGAATTTTATTTGAAGAGAATCTGATATAGTGAAAAAAATAATTGATTTCTGAGAAGTGATTGATTATAATAATTCTGTTATCGTGTTTGTAATAATGATTCTTACATACTTTAGGAGGAGAGAAGATGGATTCAAACAAAAGACCGGATACCATGGCGCGTATCACAACACCGGAACTTGCAGAAGCATTTATCGCAGAACAGGTGGAGGCAGTCCGCGCACAGGTAGGAGATAAAAAAGTACTGCTGGCACTTTCAGGCGGTGTAGACAGTTCCGTTGTTGCTGCACTTCTGATCAAGGCAATCGGCAAACAGCTCGTATGTGTGCATGTAAACCATGGCCTGATGCGTAAAGGCGAGAGCGAGCAGGTAATCGAAGTATTCCGTAATCAGCTGGATGCAAACCTGATCTATATCGATGCAACAGACCGTTTCCTTGACAAACTGGCAGGCGTTGCTGAGCCGGAGAAGAAACGTAAGATCATCGGAGAAGAATTTGTCCGTGTATTCGAAGAAGAATCAAACAAGCTGGAAGGAATTTCATTCCTTGCACAGGGTACGATCTACCCGGATATTCTGGAGTCTGACGGTGTAAAAGCACACCACAATGTAGGCGGACTTCCGGAAGATGTTAAGTTTGAAGGACTGGTAGAACCGGTAAAACTTCTCTACAAAGACGAAGTTCGTGTAGTTGGTAAGGCACTTGGCCTTCCGGCAGAGATGGTTGACCGTCAGCCGTTCCCGGGTCCGGGACTTGGTGTTCGCTGTACAGGTGCGATCACAAGAGACCGTCTCCATGCACTGAGAGAATCTGATGCGATCCTCAGAGAAGAATTTGAAATTGCAGGACTGACCGACAAAGTATGGCAGTTCTTTACCGTAGTGCCGGATATCACATCTACCGGTGTAAAAGACGGCAAACGTCTGGACTACTGGCCGGTTATTATCCGTGCAGTCAACACAGTCGATGCAATGCACTGTACCGTTCCGCGCATCGATTGGGACGTACTTGAGAAGATCACAAACCGTATCCTGAGCGAAGTAGACGGCGTATGCCGTGTTTGCTACGATATGAGTCCGAAGCCAATCGCTACAATCGAGTGGGAATAAAAGACTTAGAGCCGATAAACCTTGAACTTAAAAGGGGAATCGGCTCTTTCTTTATGCTTTCGGTACTGGAATGGTACTATTTAATGAATCCAAGCTCAATCAGCAGACTTACATGAAGGAGCTGGTATAGTCTGTGTAGTAAAATTCACAGTACTATGTTTGTGTCGTTTCATCAAAATATGCAGGTATTTTCGTTATCTTC
>CAZEPO010000056.1:0-11846 GCA_964514125.1 uncultured Lachnospiraceae bacterium | reverse complement strand
CGTGCAGTTGATCCGGATACACTGGAGCTGGAGTCTGATCTGGCGCTGATCGCGGTAGTAGGCCGCGGTATGCGTGCGATGCACGGAACTGCAGGCAGAATTTTTGCGGCATTGGCACATGCCAATGTCAATATCAAGATGATCGATCAGGGCTCCAGTGAGCTGAATATCATCATTGGTGTCCGCAATGAGGATTACGAGCGTGCAGTGAAGGCAATTTATGATATTTTCGTGACAACACGTCTTTGATGCTGTGACGAAGGAAAGAAGGAACGAATGAACGTGAATGACAAACATTTGGAGCCAACACAGTCATTTGTATACGAAATAAAAGAGGACAGCGCAGTGATTCTGCGCTGTTTTTCGCGTGATACGAAGGTTGAAATCCCGGAGCAGATCGAAGGATATCCGGTCACAGAGGTGGGGCCGTATGCATTTTCTGCACACATGGATGAGGCAGCGTTTTATCCAGGGATCAAAAATGGAAGGACTAAGCTGTATATACCGGAAACTGCATGCCTTGCAGATGCACCGGCCTTAACCGGAAAGATCCTGCAGGAGATCGTATTTCCGGCTTCGGTAAAAAAAATCGGCAAATATTGTTTTTATAATTGTGCAAATCTGGAGAAAATAACATTTGGAGGCGAACTGCGTGACTGGGGCGCAGGTGCATTTACCGGTGTGCATCATGTGAAAGAATTGACTGTGACAGCAGATGCGCAGGGCAAGACATCGCTGAAACAGGTTCTGGATGAACTGCATGAAGAAATCTCTGTCATCTATTTTGATGAACAGGGCAGAGAGGCACATCTTGTATTCCCAGAGTATTTTGAAGAGGGTGTGGAAAATACACCCGCAAGAATTCTTGAGGAAAAAATCCATGGAAGCGGCATGATGTATCGGAACTGTATCAAGGAGCGAAGGATGGATTTCCGTCAGTACGATACGCTGTTTGAACACGCAGGATTTTTGGAATCGGGAAGGATGACGATGCAGCTGGCACTTGGCAGGCTGTGGTATCCGATCGAGCTTTCAGACAAAGCACGTCAGCAATACGAAGCCTATACCGCTTCCTATATGGAAACAGCAGCAGATCTTATTCTGGAAAAAAGGGATCTGTCAGGACTTGAATGGCTGCTGAATCTGGTCGATCAGTATGGGCAGAAAAAAGAAAACCTGATGACATATCTGATGGAGCAGGCTTCAAAACAACAGTTTTTGGAAGCAATCAGTTTTTTGATGAATCTTGGACGTGAGAATAAGCGTCCGAAACGCCGGAGATTTGAACTATGAATCCGATTTATGAGGAACGAAAAGAAACGCTTGCGTATATAGAGATTGCGATGGACATTCTGCGCAATGCACGCAATGAATTGTATTTGAATATGCGGTTTCTGGATGTGGCACTCTCATCACTTGCATTTTTGCCGGATGAGCAGATACAGGTTACCGGAACGGATGGAAAGACGCTGTTTTTTGCACCGGATGCCCTCGTGGAAGTGTTTCGCAGAGGCCGTGTATCCGTCAACCGGCAGTATCTGCACAGCATTCTGCATTGCCTTTTTTCACATTTGTGGAATCAGAAGGAGAGAGAACCACGATATTGGAATCTGGCCTGTGATATAGCGGTTGAATCTGTGATCGATGGTCTGCAGATCCGGGCAGTCCATCGGCCGAAGTCAGCCTTGCGCAGGGAGCTGTACCGAAGTCTGCGCGGCTATCTGGCTGGCCGCGAACTGGGGCATACAGCAGAAGAAGACGCAGCAGTGCAGGACGGAGCACGTCCGGGCAAAGCAGATCAGGCAGAACTTACGATCACTGCCGAGCGGGTCTATCGTTACCTTTGCCAGTATGAGATGCCAGTATCGAACGGGCAGACAGATGTGCCGATGCGCAGCTCACTTGAACTGCTGGAAAAGGAATTTCTGGTGGACGATCATAGCTGCTGGGAGCAGGAGCAGAAAAACAAAAAAAGTCCGAGTCCACAGCAGCAGCGCTGGGAAGATCTGCGTGACCGAATGCAGACTGAGATGGAGACATTTTCCAAGGAAGCATCCGATGATACGAGAAGTCTGCAGGATCAGCTGTGCGCAGAAAACCGAAAGCAGTACGATTATCGTGAGTTTCTGCGAAAATTTTCTGTTCTCAAAGAAGAAATGCAGGTAGACATGGATTCTTTTGATTATATTTTTTATAATTATGGGATGGAACTGTACGGCAATATGCCGCTGATCGAGCCGCTGGAGACCAAGGAGGTACACAAGGTAGAAGATTTTGTGATCGTACTCGATACGTCCATGTCCTGCAAAGGAGACTTGCTGAAGCGGTTTCTTGATGAAACCTACAGCGTACTCAGTGAGTCAGAGAGCTTTTTCAGAAGAATTCACATTCATATTCTGCAGTGTGACGATCAGGTGCAGGAGGATGTGGTGATTACGAATCGGGAAGAGATGCAGGACTATCTCGAACATTTTACAGTAAAAGGATTTGGCGGAACGGATTTTCGCCCGGCTTTTGTACGCGTACAGGAGCTGTTGGCGCGCAAGGCATTTACGAGGCTGAGAGGACTGATCTATTTTACGGACGGCTACGGCACATTTCCGGTGAAAAAGCCGCCGTATGAGACTGCTTTTGTCTTTATGAAGGAAGACTACCGGGACGTCGATGTGCCGCCGTGGGCGATCAAGCTGATTCTGGAGCCGGAATCCTTGATGAAGTCTATGAGTGATATGCATTTGTAAAAGGTGATTTTAGCTTTGAAGATTTGATTGTATAGAGCAGAAAAGAGGAAAGAGCATGAATATTAAACGCGCGAAGGAAGAGATCAAAAATACCATCGAGGCGTATTTGTTGAAGGATAATTATGGAGAATATGTGATACCGTCCGTGAGACAGCGTCCGATACTGCTGCTCGGCGCACCGGGCATCGGCAAGACACAGATCATGGAGCAGGTTGCACAGGAGTGTGGAGTTGGTTTAGTTTCGTATACGATCACACATCATACGCGTCAGAGCGCGATCGGACTGCCGTTTGTGTCGAAACAGAAATTTGGCGAAAAAGAATATACAGTTACAGAATATACGATGAGTGAGATCGTAGCCGCCATCTATGAAAAGATGGAAAAAACAGGACTGAAGGAAGGCATTTTGTTCATTGACGAGATCAACTGTGTATCAGAGACACTTGCACCGGCGATGCTGCAGTTTCTTCAGTGCAAGACCTTCGGCAATCATGCGATTCCGCAGGGGTGGATCATTGTAGCAGCGGGTAATCCGCCAGAGTACAACAAATCCGTCCGGGAATTTGATGTGGTTACGATGGACCGTGTGAAAAAGATTGAAGTAGAACCGGATTTTGCAGTCTGGAAAGAATATGCAGTGCGTGAACAGCTTCACCCGGCTGTGATTTCTTATCTGAATACAAGAACCGGCAATTTTTATAAGATGGAGACAACTGTGGATGGACGCAAATTTGCCACACCGCGAGGATGGGAAGATCTTTCTGTGATGCTTCAGGTCTACGATCGCCTGAATAAGACGATGGATCGGGATGTTGTCGTTCAGTATATTCAGCATGAAATGGTTGCAAAGGACTTTGCAAACTATCTGGAATTATATCGGAAATATCAGATGGACTATCAGATCGAGGCAGTTCTGGCAGGACAGATCGAAGATCGTATGCTGAAAAAAGCAGCAGCGGCAGCATTTGATGAACGACTGAGTATAGTGAGCCTTCTGCTCTCCCGATGCAGACAAAGTTTTGCAGATGTGATGCTGCAGGAAGCAATTCTGGAGATCTTGTTTGAAAAGCTGAAGCTGCTGAAAGAAGGTCTTCTGGGTGTGCACAGCGGACAGCCGATCGTCTTTTTTGAAGAGATATTGAATGAATTTCGCAGTGAGATTCACCAGAGAAAGGAAGCGGAGCTACTGAATCGACGTGAGGAAAGGATCGCACGGCAGGCGACAGAACGCATGGAGCAGTACCTTCTGACCTTACAGAAAGCCAACGTATCAGACGGCACAGAAGCGTTCAGCCTGCTGAAAGGCTGGTTTGAGACTGCGCAGGGAGAACTCGATGATCAAATCGACCGGGCAGGTGAGATGCTGGAACATGCGTTTGACTTTATGGAAGCAGCATTTGGCGGCGGACAGGAGATGGTTGTATTTATCACAGAACTGAACGGTGATTATCACAGTGTGCGATTCTTGCAGGAATATGAGTGCGAACGCTATTATCGTTATAACAAACAGCTTTTGTTTGATGAGAGCAGCCGCACGATCGAAGCACGGCTTCATGCCCTTGGGAGATAATTTTTAAGAAAATAGAAAAATTAGTATATTAGTTTCAAGCACAGCCCTGAATATTAAGAAAATCTACTTTCTAGCTGACATGTGAGGAAACGTTAAAATTCTTGTTTTTAGCAAATATCAGATGAAACTTAGAATTTATTACGTTTCTGAACCGTCAATAGAAAGTAGATTTTCTTGTGTTCAGGGCGTCCTGTTAAAATTCTATTGATTTTTTAGCGGATTACCTTGATCCAGCCCTCTGGTGCTTCGATGCGGCCCATCTGGATACCGGTCAGTGTCTCGTAGAGCTTCTTGGTTGTCGGTCCCATCTCTGTCATGCCGCTTGGCAGGCAGATCTCGGTGCCGTGATCAACGATCTTGCCGACCGGAGAAATGACAGCTGCGGTACCGCAAAGACCACATTCTGCAAAGTCTTTCAGTTCTTCCACGAATACTTCACGTTCTTCGACTTCGAGACCGAGATAGTCTTTGGCAACTGTGAGCAGAGAACGGCGTGTGATGGACGGAAGGATCGTACTGGACTTCGGAGTAACGACTTTGTTGTCCTTGGTCACGAAGATGAAGTTCGCTCCGCCTGTCTCCTCAACCTTGGTTCTTGTTGCTGCATCGAGATACATATTTTCATCATAACCCTGATTGTGTGCATCTACGATTGCATGGAGACTCATCGCATAGTTCAGTCCGGCTTTGATATGGCCTGTGCCGTGAGGTGCTGCACGGTCAAAATCGCAGACACGAATTGTAATTGGCTTAACGCCGCCTTTGAAGTACGGACCTACCGGGGTACAGAACATACGGAACTGATATTCGGTAGCTGGTTTGACACCGATGACCGGATTGCTTCCGAACATATACGGACGGAGATAAAGAGTAGCGCCGGAGCCATATGGCGGTACAAAAGCTTCATTGGCAGCTACGACCTGCTCAACGGCTTCTACAAAACGATCCTGCGGGAAAACCGGCATCTCAAGACGGCGGCAGGAATCTTCCATGCGGGCTGCGTTCAGATCCGGACGGAATGTTACGATATGACCGTCTTCTGTTGTGTAGGCTTTCAGACCCTCAAAACAGGTCTGTGCGTACTGAAGCACACCGGCACACTCAGAGATTACAACGGTGGAATCAGAGGTCAGAGTACCTTCGTCCCATGCACCATCTTTAAAATTGGAGACGTATCTTTTGTCAGTTGGCATATAGCCGAAACTAAGATTTGCCCAATCAATATTTTTCTTTTCCATGATAAACACCTCTTCTTTGGTCATTCTTTTCGTTAAATTTTACGCTTGCTTTTTCACTGTGTCAAGCTAAAGTTACAGGGAGCAGACAAAATATTCGTATTCGTTTTTTTATCAAGTGTCAGATGTGTCCGAATCACTGCGTGCCAGAAAGGTTCCGCGCATGACAGCGTCCTTTCCGTATTTTTGACGGATTTTGTCCATGGCATCTTCGAGCTTGCGCTGTTTCTCAAGTGTTGGCAGCGACTGGGACTCATAAGAAACAGGGCTGATCGGGGTTCTGACAGACGGCTCAGGAGCAGTTGGATCCACCAGGCTGTCAAGGGTGTCAAAGAGCGAAAGCTGGATCGGGGTGTCTTCGGAAACCAGTTTGGAGGTGCGGATTCCGAGCAGACGGATCGGCGTACCGTTCCACAGTTCCCCGAACAGCTGACAGGCACAATCGTATAATGCACGTGAGGTAGCAATCGGACGATCCAGCTGTGTCTGTCTGGAACACGACTGAAAGGTGTTGTATTTGATCTCTACTGTGACCGTCTGTGCGAGCTGATGTGCATTGCGCAGTCGTCCGGCGACCTGTTCCGCGAGTGCCAGCAGGATTTTCTGAGCAGCAGGGGCGGTGGTTACATCAGCGGAGAGTGTCGTTGAATTGCCGATTCCTTTTGCTTCATGCGCATTTGGATTGACTGGCTCATCCTGGATTCCATTGGCATATTCCCACATCTGCTGCCCATGACTTTTGAAATGCTGCCGCAAAAATTCAGGATCTGTGTGGGCGAGCTCTCCGATCGTGCGGATGCCGAGCTGCATCAGACGATTGGCACTGCTCTGACCGACCATAAACAGATCGCTGACCGGGAGCGGCCACATTTTGGAAGGAATTTCTTCCGGAAACAGAGTATGGACTTTGTCCGGCTTTTCAAAGTCACTTGCCATTTTGGCGAGCAGCTTATTGGGCGCGATTCCGACATTGATCGTAAATCCAAGCTCCTCACGGACACGGTCGGCGATCGTGCGTGCAGCGATCTGCGGTGATGCAAACTGATGGCGGATCGGGGTATAGTCGAGATAACATTCGTCAATCGAGACCTGCTCGATATCTGAAGTGTAGGTGTGCAGCAGCTGCATCAGCTCGTGACTGCGTCTGCGGTACAGTGCATGATCCGGCGGCTCCATATGCAGGAACGGACATTTGCGCAGGGCATGAGCGACAGGTTCTCCGGTACGGATGCCGTATTGTCTGGCTGACACGGATTTGGCAAGAACGATACCGTGTCGGCTTTTTTCATCTCCGCCAATGATAGAGGGGATCGTGCGGATATCGAGCGAAGCTCCGTTTTTGAGCAGCTCCGCAGCTGTCCAGCTTAAAAAAGCAGAATTTACATCTAAGTGAAAAATAATCGTCATATTGCTTCCTTTAAAAATAAAATAAAATTTGACATGATTTGAATAGTTTCATTATAGAGATGGCAAAAAGAGATGTCAACCAAACGGAAGAACAGGTCGCAATAGTGTTGTAGATTGTTAAAAGAAAGATGTAGTCGAAATATAAGTATATTTAGTTGACGAATAGTGCAGAACCGTGTAGAATTTAAAACGGTGCGTTTTAAAGACTATATGCGGAATAGTATGAGAAACAGGAGCGGAGAAAATATGAAACAGCCGGTTATTGAGATGTGTGGCATTACCAAGCGGTTCGGTGATGTCGTGGCCAATGAAGGAGTGAATCTTTCGCTTTATCCGGGTGAGATCCATGCACTTTTGGGTGAAAATGGTGCAGGTAAGAGTACATTGATGAATATTCTTACAGGAATCTACAAGCCGAACGAAGGAGAGATTCTGTTTAACGGGAAGAAGGTATCGATACGTTCCCCGAAGCAGGCAGTTGAGATGGGCATCGGAATGGTACATCAGCATTTCAGACTGATTCCGACGCTGACAGTAGCAGAGAACGTGTTTTTGTACATGCCGGACTGCAGGACAGTCCTGCGGCAGAAGGAGATGGAGGATGCGATCGAAGCATGTTCCAAAGAATTTCGGCTGGATGTGGATGCTGCAGCGAAGGTATGGCAGCTTTCGGTTGGCGAGCAGCAGAGAGTAGAGATCATCAAGCTGTTGTATCGCGGAGCAGACATTTTGATCCTGGATGAGCCGTCTGCAGTCCTGACTGCACAGGAGGCAGCAGATATGTTCAAGGTTCTGCGCCGGATGGCAGACAGCGGCAAGAGTGTCATCATTATTTCACACAAAATGAATGAAGTGATGCAGAATGCAGATCGGATCACTGTGCTCAAGGGCGGCAGAGTGGAAGACACCATGGAAGCAAAGGATGCCACAGTAGAACGGCTGACGAAGGCGGTCGTAGGTGAACGGGAGTTTGTGAAGACAGTGCGTTCTTCAAAAACTGAAAATGGTGCGGATGTACCGATGCGGGAGAGAAAACCGCAAAGAGAGATCCTAAGTGTCGAGAATCTTTCTGTCAGAAATGACAAAGGACTTGTCGCAGTTGATCAGGTCTCACTGACTATCCGTGCGGGAGAGATCCTTGGCATTGCAGGTGTGGCAGGCAATGGACAAAAGGAACTGACAGAAGCAATCGCCGGTCTGCGAAAAGCAGAAAAAGGAACGATACGAGTGAATGGTGAGGATGTGACAAAAACCAGCATTCGCAGCCGTATCGAAAAAGGCGTTTCTTTTATTCCAGAGGACCGTCTTTCGATGGGACTGGTTCCAAGTATGGATCTGACTGAGAATATGATCCTAAAGCATTTTGGCTGGAATATTTTCAGCAGAAAAGGCATTTTGAAAAAGAAAGAAATTCATCGGGTGACCGAAGAATATATACAGAAATATGAGATCAAGACGGCAGGACTTCATTCCGGCGTCGGTCTGATGTCGGGCGGCAATCAGCAGAAGCTGCTGGTGGCGCGTGAGGTGAACGGCAATCCGGATCTTCTGATCGCATCTTATCCGGTACGCGGATTGGATATCGGAGCAACGGAGGCAATTCACCGGATCCTCTTGGAGGAAAGGGAAAAAGGCAAAGCGATTCTTCTGATCTCTGAGGAGCTGGATGAGATTTTCCAGCTTGCTGACCGGATCGGTGTCATGTGTGACGGAAACATGATGGCGATTTTGAACCGGGATGAGGCAGATTACAATACTGTTGGAAGATTGATGTCAGGAGAAAAGCGATGAGAAAGATTAGATTAGAAAAGAAAGCATCTGCTTCCGGACTGTTTATTTTTTTGAATTCCGTTTTGTTTGTCTGTGTAGCACTTGTATTTTGTGGTTTTATCATTGCTTCGGTTGGATTTAATCCGATTGAAGTATATGCAAAGATGTTCAGCAAGGCGTTTTTGTCAGCAAGGGGAATCCGTAAGGCGATTGAGTCTGGCATGCCGCTGATGCTCTGTGGACTTGGAGTATCGATTTCCCTGCGGATGAATTTGAACAACATCGGTGCAGAAGGTCAGTATGCGGTGGGAGCAATGTGCGGAGCAGCCTGGGTGCTGTATGGACCTAAGCTTCCTGGCGTACTTAGTATCATTGGACTGGCTGTCTGTTGTTTTGCAGGCGGTGCCCTCTGGGCAATGCTCTGTGCAGCACCGAAGGCATACTGGGATGTGGATGAGAGTATCACGACACTGATGCTGAATTATATTGCGCTGATCATTTTGAGTTATCTCTGTCTGGGACCATGGAAGGCGAAGGGACAGAATGTCGGACAGACCGAAAAGATTCCGGATCTGTTTGTACTGCCGGAGATCGGAGATACCAAGATCAGTGTGGCATTCCCAATTATTCTGGTGATCGCACTTCTGATGTTTTTCTTCTATAAATATACGACCAGCGGCTATCAGATCAATGTCATCGGCAAGAGCCTGAATGCAGCTCGTTATGCCGGAATCAATATCAAAAAGAATATCATGCTGGTGCTGGCGATCAGCGGCGGTTTGGCAGGTCTGGCAGGATTTGTACAGTATGCGGCAGTGACCGGCCGTGTACAGGAAAATATGCCGAACAATGCAGGCTATACAGCAATTGTTATCGCATACCTGAGCCGATTTAATCCTCTGGTTGTGATCATCGTATCGATTTTATTTGCAGGACTGCAGAACAGCAGTGCTACGGTGCAGGTTATGGGCGTACCGGCGCAGATTGCCACGATGATGCAGGGAGCGATCATGATCATTGTGATCGCAGGTGACTTTTTCCAGCGATATAAGATCGTGATCGGAACAAAAGGAGGTAAGAAGGCATGAATCTGTTGATTTCTCTTTTATCAGGTGCAATTGTATATGCGGTTTCTGTCATGTATGCGGGAATCGGCGAAACCTTCTCACAGCGATCCGGTATCATGAATCTTGGTGTGGAAGGAATCATGCTCATGGGTGCAGTGGCAGGTTATATCACTGCAGTCAATACACAGAATCTGGCACTGGCTTTTCTGGCAGTGATCCTGACCGGTGCGGTGTTTGGTCTGGTGTTTGCGTTTTTGACCGTTACGCTTCAGGCAGATCAGACTGTATGCGGTATGGCGATGCTGACGTTCGGTACCGGACTTTCCGGATTCCTGGGCAAAGATGTGACAGGTGTGGCAGCCAAGCTGAAATTTGAGATCATTGAGATACCGCTGCTGAGCAAAATTCCGGTGATCGGAGAGATTTTCTTTCAGCAGAACCTTCTGGTTTATGCCATGTATCTGATCGTACCGCTTTCCATGTTTTATATTTACAAGACCAAATATGGCATGTATCTGCGTGCACTCGGTGAAAATCCGGCGGCGCTGGATTCAGCAGGTATGAATGTATTTGCCATGCGCTATGCGTATGTGACCTTTGGCTGCGCGATGATCGCTGTCAGCGGAGCCTGTGTGACACTGGCGAATACGAATTTCTGGAGTCCGGGCATGACAGCCGGCAAAGGCTGGATCGCATTTGCACTGGTCGCTTTTTCGTCATGGAATCCACTGAAGCTGACGCTCGGAGCGCTTTTGTTCGGGTTTATCAGCTGTCTTGGAAGTAATCTTCAAATCTATCTGCCTAGTATACCGACTGAGGTATACAGCGCGATGCCTTATATAGCAACGATTGTGGCATTTATTCTGGCAACCGGCAACTTCCGCAGAGTACACACGGCGCAGCCGGCGGCTCTGTGCAAACCGTACGACCGCGAGAGCAGGTAGAGAAAAATTTTTTAGAGGAGAACGAAAAATGAAAAGAACAACACTTGGCCTTGGACTGGCCGCAGCAATGATGGCAATGTATGCAATTCCGGCATCCGCAGAAGCAATGGATGTCACAGAACTGGTAGTTGGTGAACTTCACTATTCCGTAGCAATGGACGGCGGATTTGCACAGGCACTTCACACTGGTGTGGTAGAAGCATGTGAAAACCTCGGAATCGATACTTCCACAAATCTCCTTACGATGGAAGAAATCTCCGAAGAAGATCCGGCTCTGATCGAGTCTGCAGTAGAAGAACTGGTAGACAGCGGAGCAAATATTATCTTTGGCTGTTCCACAGGATATGCAGGACTTCTTGCAGAGCTGCAGGAGGAATTTCCAGAGGTGATTTTTGCACAGTACAACAATGACGTTTATGAAAATATCGTAGAGTTCCAGATCCGCGGCTATGAAGGTATGTTCCAGGCTGGTTATCTCTGTGCGCTGATGAATGAAGGTTCCAATGAACTCGGATTTGAGGCGAGCATGGACGATGCATCTGTGCGTACGGCGATCAACTCCTTCGCACTCGGTGCAAAATATGCAAATCCGGATGCAACAGTTCAGGTAGTATGGGCAGACAGCTGGTATGATCTGGACATCGAATCCAACAATGCAAAGACACTGATCGACAGCGGAATCAAATATATGGGTATGGAAGCATCTTCACCGGCTGTTCCGCAGACCTGTGAGGCAAACGGTGCTTACTGTGTAGGCTACAACGTAGATATGGAAGAAAATGCTCCGGGAGCAGTTATGACTTCCTTTGTATGGAACTGGACACCGATCTTCCAGGATATCCTTCAGCAGACAGCAGACGGTACGATCGATATTTCTGCTGACTACTATGAGGGCGGTGAGTGTTCTGCACTGGCAGAGTTCAATGACGAACTGGTTCCGGAAGAAATTCAGGCAAAGGTTCTGGAAGTAAAAGATCAGATCGCAAACGGTGAGCTGATTGTTTACGGCGGTGAGCTCAAAGATGATGAGGGCAATGTGCTGGTAGCAGACGGAGAGGTAATGTCTGATGAAGAGATTCTTGCACAGGACTTCTTTGTAGAAAACGTTAAAG
>CAZEPO010000055.1:0-11924 GCA_964514125.1 uncultured Lachnospiraceae bacterium | reverse complement strand
GGCATTGCTGGTACTGATGTTCGTTATGCACGAACGACTGAATAAAAAAATGGAATAAAGCATATGAAAAAGACCGCCCTTACTCAATCGTAATGATGAGTGAGGACGGTCTTACTTTATACCATTTTTTCAGACAGCTTCTTCCATTTCTCGGATTTGGTGTCGAGGTATCCTGCGATATCCATACCGTAAATCTTAGCGAGCAGTTCGCGGGAGGCTACTTCCTCCATCGGGCCGTAGGCTTCCAGATTGCCGCTGCGCATAAAGAGTACTTTGTCGGCGAGTTCCATAGCGAGGTTGATGTCGTGGAAGACACCGATCACGGCATGGTCACCGGATTCGGACCATTTTTTCAGATGCTCGATCAGTTCAATCTGATGCTTGACATCGAGATGATTGGTCGGTTCATCGAGCAGAATGATCTGAGGATCCTGCGCAAGTGTTTTGGCAAGGAAGACACGCTGCAGCTGACCGCCGGAGAGTGCGTTGATCTTGCGGTTGGCGAGATCAGCCAGTCCGACTGTTTCCAGACAGCGTTCGACGGCTTCTTTATCCGCCTTGGAAGGACGATCGGAAAACGTGCGGCGGATATGCTGATAGCGTCCGAGCATGACCGTATCATAAACGGAATATGCGAAATAAGTACCGGAAATCTGACTGAGCAGAGCGATCTTTTCAGCGATGACACGGCGTTTCATGGAACGGACTTCCACGCCATCGAGCTGAACACTTCCGGTAAAAGGAATCAGGTTGCCGATCGCACGCATAAATGTGGTTTTTCCACAGCCGTTGGCACCGAGAATACACATATTTTCACCTCTGTTCAGGTGAAAAGAAATGTTGTGGACAATCTCGACATCGCCGTATCCGGCACAGACATTTTTGACTTCAAGCATAGGATCAGCCTGCCTTTCTGTTGAAATATACATAAGCGAAGAACGGAGCTCCGATCAGTGCAGTGACAGCACCTACCGGAATTTCGCGCGGTGCAAGAATGGTTCTGGAGATCAGATCAGCCAGTACCAGGAAGGAACCGCCGAAGAAAGCAGATGCCGGAAGCACAAGCTTGTGGCGCGGTCCGAAAATCTTGCGCACGACATGCGGTGCGATCAGATCAACAAAGCCGATCGTGCCGGAAAATGCGACAGAAGCACCGGTCAGCAGCGCGGACAGTCCGATCATCAGGAATTTCATTTTTTTCAGTTCGACACCGGCGGAGAGCGCTTCCTCCTCGCCGAAGGTCATCAGATCCATCTCACGCGTAAAACGCAGCAGGATCAGAAGTCCGATCAGTACGACTGGGAGCAGTGTGCGCACATCGCTCCAGCGCAGACCGGAAAAGCTGCCCATCTGCCAGAAACTCAGCTCCTTCATACGGTCCGGAGCGAGGGCGGTCATCAGCGTCAGAATCGCATTGACGAACAGTGATAAGACCATACCGACGAGAATGATCGTATTGTTTTCCATGTTGCGGTCAAGTCTGCCAGCGAGTCCCATTGCGAGAAATACAGTGCCAAGACCAAAGGCAAAGCCTGCCAGTGGCAGCGAATATTCGGATGCGAACGGAAGTCTCAGATTCAGAAGAATCACGAATGCCGCTCCGAGCGATGCACCGGAGGAAACACCCAGAGTATAGCTGGACGCGAGTGGATTGCGCAGTACGGACTGCATGACAGCACCGCTTGCAGCCAGTGCTGCACCGACCAGAAAGCACATCAGCACTCTCGGAAGGCGGATATTCCACAGAATCGAGACATTGTTTGGTGCGATGGATTCATTCAGTGCAGTACCGAAGAGCTGACTGACTAAAATATTGAAAAAGTCCGGCAGGCTGATGCCGACACTGCCGACTGCAGCAGCCAGAACAATGGCAGCGAGTGAGAGCACTGCTGCCAGAATCATTTTTTCACGATTTTTCATAAGTTTCAACTCCTGGAGCGATACCGTCAAAGTATCGCTCTGCTAGGTTTTATCTGTGTTTTATTCAGCAAGTGCTGCAAATTCTTCCGGATAAACAGCTGCAGCCATCTGCTCGAGTGCTGTCACGATGCGGTGGTTCGGAAGAGAAGTGCTTGCATTGTCGATGTAGTAAACCTGTTCTTCGCTGACAGCGGTTACAGACTCCCAGCCCTGACGGGAAAGGATCTCACCAATCGGATCTTCGATGTAGTTGACACTGGTCAGGATCACGTCCGGATTGGCAGCGATTGCAGCTTCCTCTGTGACAGAAATCCAGCCTTCCTGATCTGCAAATACATTTTCTGCACCGATCAGTTCGATCATCTCGTTGAGGAATGCGCCGGAACCGAAGCTGTAAATGTTCGGAAGGCAGGCAATCTCAAAGAGAACGGATTTTTTGTCGGTGATTGTTTCGCCGATTTCAGCAACTGCATCGATCTTAGCCTGCATTTCATCAGCCAGAGCAGTTCCTTCTTCATGCATACCAAAGCAGTCACTGATGAATAAAATATCATCTTTGATTGCGGAAATGCTGGAAGCGGACGGGATTTCTGCGACACAGATACCGGCAGCAACCAGTTCAGCGTAAGGACTGTCAGAGCCAACATTGCTCATACCGGTTGTAAACACGATATCCGGATCAAGAGCAAGCAGGGATTCGCAGTCCGGTGTCATCATATCATACTGCGGAAGTTCCTCAAGACCTTCTACATAATAAGGTGTCTGGTTGTCGATGCCGACCAGCAGCTCAGTCAGTCCAAGGTCTTCGAGAATCTGAGCAGTAGACGGAGCCATGCAGACTACCTTAGTGATCTCTTCCGGCACAACAATCTCGTTGCCGGCTGGGTCAGCAGTCGGGAGAGCAGCTTCTTCTGCCAGAGCAGATACGGACATCAGTGCTGTCATTGCTGCGAATGCAGTAGTAAGTACAAGTAATTTTCTGTTTTTCATTTGTTTTCCTCCTGATTGTAAATAATTAAGTAATGTTGGATTGGAAAATACCTTGCGGTCGACATAGATATAAGATCATATCTTAAAGTTTGAACATTTCTTACATTCTATGATGTATGTCCGATGTATAGCTGACAATAAAAAAGCCATGCTTCATCGGAGCATGACATAAAAATATATGCCATACCTTTAGTCCGAAGGTATAGAAGCATCTGCAGGCGGCTGGTATCCTGACTTGAAACAAGGAGATGCTTCGCCTTCCCAAGCTCAGTTGCTCAATGAACAACAATCATGTCAGTCATTTGAGACAGCTGAAGACTCAGTGGCTGTGCTTGACGCACCGGAAGTCTCCGAATTCATACAGTAGCGGTCCTGTCGAGGATTCTCACCTCGTTCCCATCAGCAATGCTGATTTCCGCAAGCAGTGTTATTAAATTTAACATCTTTATGCTACCATATCTGTGTTTTTATGGCAAGAAAAAAATACTGTGGCATATGCAACAGAATAAAAGGAATCTGTCTGGTATATTCTAAGCATAGTATAGAACAGCTGAACGAAATACAAGTAAGCTGTGCAGATAAAATTAAGGAGGTAATCATATGTCAGCATATACGATAACAAAAGAAAATTTTCAAAGCGAAGTGATGGAGAGCAGCAAGCCGGTACTTCTGGATTTCTGGGCAAGCTGGTGCGGCCCATGCCGTATGGTATCTCCGCTGATCGATGAGATCGCAGAGGAAAATGAAGAATTTAAGGTGGGAAAAGTCAATGTGGATGAACAGCTGGAGTTGGCGGAGGAGTTCTCAATCATGACGATTCCGACCCTGCTCGTAGTGCGAGATGGAATGGTAGTCGGAAGACAGTCAGGAGCCGGTTCCAAACAGCAGATCTTATCGCTGCTGCAGTGAATAGAAACAGCGGCGTTGTATGCTCCTGTTTGTTCATAAAAGAATTGCCTTTTAGGTCTGTTTGTTATATGATTAAGTTCAATTAGCAAAGCTCGGCGAGGGAGGAATCGTATTATGAAACAGAAGATAAATGGGATGCTGACAGCTGTTTCCGATCATCTTTCAGCTTGTATGGCACCGCTGATCCCGGTGATCATAGCAGGCAGTTTGATGAAGCTGATCTGTCTGCTGCTGAATATGGGAGGCATACTTTCGGGGACAACTGGAGAAATCCTGACTGTAATAGGCGATGCTCCGTTTTATTTTCTTCCGGTTTTGGCTGCAGTGACTGCGGCAGAGCATTTTGGCGCAGATCGCTTCTATACATTGGGAACGGCATGTATGCTGATGATGCCAGACTTTATTGCGCTTCTGGAAAACTCAGATCAGGTGACATTCTTGGCCTTGCCGGTCGTGCGTGCCAATTATGCATATAACATTCTGCCAGTCGTATTGATGGCGTGGCTGATCGGCAAATTTGAACCGAAGGCAGAAAAACGCTTTCCGAAAGTTTTGAAAGCGACGATCTACCCGCTTCTGGTCTTTACAATCTGCTGCGGTTGTGCATTTCTGGTAATCGGACCGATCGGTGCGTTGATCAGTTCTGGTTTTTCCGTGTTGATCAATGTGCTGTCAGAGCATGCCGGAATCCTTGCATGGCCGCTGTTTGCCGCTGTGATGCCGATTCTGATCCCGATGGGGATGCACTGGATCTTTGTGACAATGGCGATCACACAGATCAGTATGTATGGCTGCGACAATGGAATCATGGCAGGATTTTTTATTGCGAACATGACACTGGCTGGAGCTGATTTTGCTGTTATGCTGCGGACGAAGGATGCAGAGCTTCGCAGTCAGGCAATCAGTGCTGGTGTAACGGTACTTCTTTCGGGCGTATCAGAGCCGTCACTATTTGGTATTTGTCTGAAAGAAAAGCGGGCCCTGAAGGGTGCAATGGCAGCGGGAGCAGCAGCCGGTCTCTATCTTGGAATCGTAAAAATCAAATGTTACGTATATTCTTTTCCGGCGTTTATGTCGATCCTGATGTTCCAGAGTGAGGAAGGCAGTCAGAATCTGATCCATGCAGTGATTTTGGGAATCCTGTCAGTGGTACTTGGATTTTTGTTTACGGCATTTTTTATGAAAGAGAAGAAAGAGAAGCCCTTCTAATTACAGATATGAAAAGTAAGAACGTGAGAGGACGGACTGAAGAATGAGCAGAGGAAGTGAATTCCTGGCAGATGTGACTGCCAAATTGAAAAAGAGAATACAGGAAATCGATGTCGTGATCTCAGAAGGTCAGAAGGATATCGAGGACATGAATGAATACTACTGGGAAAACTATACCGAGATGGACCAGTACGGATATGAAAATTTTGATAACCAGCAGGCACTCCTGATGCAGGTCAATGCGAATCAGGAGAGTCAGAAAAGAAGAAGCAGACTGAAAAAAATGCTGGATTCCCCGTTTTTTGGAAGCGTGGATTTTGTCTATGATGGAGAAGACGAGCCGGAAGCATTTTATATCGGAATCGGCAATTTTGCGGAGCGAAAAGGCGCAGTGCCGCTGATCTACGACTGGCGGGCACCGGTTTCCGGATTGTTTTATGATTATGACAAAGGGGAAGCTTTTTATATGGCACCGGGCGGACGTATGGACGGCGAGATCACATCGAAGCGGCAGTATAAGATCAGCAAAGGCAAAATGATCTATGAGTTTGAGAGCGATGTCAAGATCGATGACGATATTCTGCAGCAGGAACTCGGGGCCAACAGTGATGTGCAGCTCAAAAATATTGTCCGGACGATCCAGAAGGAGCAGAATGCGATCATTCGCAACACGCAGGATAAAATACTGGTGATCCAGGGAGCAGCGGGAAGCGGCAAAACATCCGTAGCACTGCATCGGATTGCCTATCTGCTGTATCATGACAGAGAGCATTTGCGCTCGTCCGATATTTTGATCCTGTCGCCGAATAGCGTCTTTTCAGACTATATCTCGCATGTTCTTCCGGAGCTGGGAGAAGAAAATATACAGGAAATGAGCTTTGATGTATTCGCATATCATGAACTGAAAAAGATTGTTGCGGATTGCGAGGATCGTTATCATCATCTGGAGCGCAGAATGATCACCTGGGATCTGATGCAGGACCAAGAGATGCAGACTGCATCTAACCGCATGAAAAAGAAGACGAATGCAGACAGCTGGACAGAAGCAGATCAGCGTTATCGCTGGAAACAGTCCAAAGCGTTGGTCGGTGCGATGGAAGGATTTCTGATCGAACTGGAAGATCGTCTGGTGGATTTTCGAGATGTAGAATACCGTGGATTTGTCAAAACAGCGGGAGAGATTCTGCACTTATTTTATTACAAATTTCTGGATACACCGCTGTTGTCGCGTATGGACGAGGTGATGGCATATTTTGTAGACGAATATGAGACACTGCACAATCGTACCATATCCGAGGAAGATATGGAGAAGCTGCGCGGACGTTTTCAGCGTATGTATGTGACTGCGGACCTGTATGAGATCTATAATTGGTTTCTGGAAGAACAGGATATGCCGCAGCTGCCGGACTGTGCACCGGAAAAACGGATTCTGGAGTATGAAGACGTTTATCCAATGCTGTATCTGAACTATCGACTTTGCAGAAACGGCGAGCACCGCAAGGTGAAGCATTTGGTTATTGACGAGATGCAGGATTATTCTTATCTGCAGTATGTGATTCTTGAGCAGCTGTTCCATTGCAATATGACGATTCTCGGTGACCGTGCACAGACGATGGACGAGGAAATGCAGGACGTTCTGAAATTCCTCCCGAAGATATTTGGCAAAAAAGTGCGCTGTATCGAGATGAAAAAAAGCTATCGAAACACACTGGAGATCGCAGAATATGCCTCCAGGATCACAGGCATAGACGATATTGATTTCCTGCAGCGTCATGGAAGTGAAGTCTGCGAGAAGACATTTGATACAGCGGAAGCGGCTTTAGAGACCGTTCTGACACAAGTGAGACTGGATGAGACTGGGTATGAGACGGCAGCGGTGCTGTTTATGACAGAAAAAGAGGCGCTCGATGCGTATCTGTATCTGAAAGAGAAGCGGGAGGACGTTTTTTACATTGACCGTGACAGTTCCTCCTTCAAAAAAGGAATCACCGTTACGACATTTTACCTTGCCAAGGGTCTGGAATTCGATCAGGTCTTTGTCGTTGGCGGCCGCAAAGAACACCCGGCTTTCGGACAGTTCCGCTACATCTGTGCAACCAGAGCACTGCATGAACTGTATGTCTATGAGATCTGAAATTATTGTTAATGATTTTGTAGTTACTGTAGAGAGGAAGGTGTTAATATGGCATATAATCCTACATTATATAGGCACGAATTAGATCAACGAGCTTTCGAAGCACTGAGTGCTTTTCCTAAGTTTGCTCAGTTGCATGAATCCTATATAGCAAATGTTGATGAAAAAGCAGCTAAAATTGATTTTCTTTCTTCTGCAATCAGACTCAGCGAGAATCAGTTTCCGGAAATCTACAATCTGCTTCCTCCGATTTGTGAGAAATTAGGCATTGCAGTGCCAGAACTATACTATATAAAATCAAAAGAAATAAATGCGGCTACCTGTGGCAATACCAACCCATACATTTATGTGACATCTGCACTGGTGGAAAAGATGTCACGAGAAATGATTGCAAGTGTACTTGCACATGAATGCGGACATATTGCCTGTAAGCACTATCTGTATCATTCTATGGCGGGACAGCTGATAAACGGCGTTGATAGTAGCCCGCTTGCACGAATTCCTGCGATCAGAAAGCTGCTTACGCCTACTCTGGTAAAAGCTCTTTTATTTTGGGATAGATGCAGTGAACTTTCGGCAGACCGAGCCGCTGTTTTGTGTGATGGTACTGCTGACAAAACCGTAGATGTTCTTTTGAAAATTCATGGCTATGAAAATATTAATCGTGAGGAATTTCTAAGACAAGCCATGGACTTAAGGGCTTTCATCAGTGATTCAAAATCGAATAGGTTAATGGAACAAATGCTGGTACAGAATGAATCCCATCCACGCTTGGCTACTCGTGCTTATGAATGTTATACATGGGCAAACACCGAGGAATTTCCTAAGATACTGGATGGAACATATACCGTTGAAAGGAAAGTTGAAATTTCGACCGACAGCCAGGAAATTGTGTCTGCTGAGGTGAGCATATCTGCCGAATCACCGGAGACAACAATAGATGTTGATGATTTGAATGAAGCGCTCTATCGTGTCAATGCTGAACTGGATAGATACACATGCAAAGCAGATATGGCAGATTATGCGTTTGCCGTTTTTAGCGGCATCATAGCTGGTGCCATAGATTGTCTCTTTGTTGGTGAAACGAAAATTACAGACGGCGATATTCAGCTTTCCCATCAGCAGATTAACAAATTCATTCAACAATATGCAAGCAATAGAGGATTTGATAGGGAGCACTTGAAAGATTCTATTGCAGACCTTGAAAAGGCCTTTAAGGTGGCACAGGATAATATCTGGAAAGGTGCGGGTATTGGAGTATCTGCGAAAAATCATCATTTAGCAGATCTTGCGCATCACCCTACACCATTGGGACTTGCAGCATCGGTGGCTGTTCAATTTTTGAAAATCAGCACTTTTGTGAACAAAGACGGTGAATGGCACTTTATGCTTGTTGAGACTAAAGCAAAGGATATTGTTGAAATTCTGGCTCCGGCGGTGTTAACTGGTATACTGAATTGGTTCGTTTTCATTGCTGAGAAAAAATATGAAGCCGAGGAACACGAGATTTCTCCTGCTCTTCATAAATTGGTACATCTGATTGCTTCTACACCTATTCTCGTTGAGTTTGCTAAATGTGCAGATAACTGGTTTGGGCATCTTGTAAGTGATATGGGCGGTTCAAAAAATACTGCTGGCGGTGGTATGGGAATTCCAGGAGTTTTTATTTCCCTGCTTTATGAATTTGCAGCACTTCCTGGGTTGCGGAATACCGATCTGCCGATGATTGTAAATGAACTGTATGAAAAGCAGAGAATAGACCTTCGTCGCGAACTTCCTCTTTATAAAGAACTGGGCAAACAGGCAATCCCTGTTGCTTTCATCGAATTGTATGTAAGAAGTGGTTTCTTCCTGACACGGCTGGCAACGGAATTTGCAGAACATAAAAATCTTTCAGACATTAACTGGAATACAGTAATCCCATTTCATAATCGAACCGTAGATCGTATGCTGGCTGTTGCGAATATGACGTTCACTTTTGCTGATACGGCCGATGCTGCCATTCATGCAGCACTGGAATCTGGCGGAAACTGGATACTGTTTTCCTGTAAATTTGTTACTCGCTTCAATTATGTAGGCGCTGGTCGAGCGGCTATTTCTATAGTTAAGGAAGTTTCCAATGAACACAAGGAATCGCAGTTACTGCATGAAAAAATGATTCTGAGCGAAGCGAAAACAGCCGTTTTCCTAACGCAGCTTCAGGACTTCAAAGAACAGCTTGAAGAAAAAGTGTCCAACTATCTTGCTGAAGATATCGAAGCATTTATGCAGGGATTTGATTACATAGATCAGGGAATCACATCAGGGGATTCCAATCTCGTTATAAAAGGAAATATTATAATCCAGGAGATTCTTGGGCGAAAGGCACAATTTGAAAACCAAGAGGAATTCGACGACTTAATGTTGTCAGACATTCCGCTTGTACTATAGGAGGATCCGCTATGGCGATCAAAGATTTTGGCAAAGGGCTAAAAGGTGCTTTGCAGGATGCTGTTGACACTGTGAAACAGAAAACAAAAGATGTCGAGATACCTGACATGAAACAAGTTGGTGAGGTGACATCTGAGAATATCAAAAATTTATTCAAAAGGCATGATGGTGAAAATGATTCTGCAAAGGAAAATGCAGATGAAATGTCTGCATCGCAAAACATCGCGAGAATTTCTGTGAAAAATGCTATCAAAACTATCTACTTTATGATGGCAGCCGATGGAGAAATCTATCATGGCGAAGAAGAAAAGTTTGATGAAATCTGTTCTGAACTAGATCAGAGGTTTGGCGAATTTAAGGAAACAATTGTTGCAGAATGTAAAGCTAGTTTGGAAAAGATTATCGATCCGGAAGACTACTTTGATGCACTTCAAGACGGAGTTGGAGAAGCATTGTCACAGAACTCGCCAGTCGAAACATCTTTCATTACACCAAAGATTTTGGTGTGGAATCTTCTGTCTGTAGCATATAGTGACGAACAATATAATGAAGCAGAACGGCGGCTGCTGAAATTTGTTGTTCGTAAACTCAACATTGATAAGGCCGTTTTTCTTGAAATGGAAAGTAGTATGTTGACGCTGCTGGATTTAGAAAAGGAATTGGCATGGATCAAAACGACAAACAGACCTTACCTGACGATTGAAGCCATGGTTAATGAAATTGCGGACCGTAAAAATGTTATCATGGAAAGCATCATGGATTTGGTATCGTTGTAAAAGGAGGAAGTGAATATGCCATTACCAATTTTATTCATTGGTGTTGCGGCAACTACAGGTGGCCTCGGGATTGGAAAGACAATCAAGGCAGGCTTGGATGCAAACAATGCTAAGCAGATTAATAAAAATGCAAACGAAATTGTGGAGAGTTCTACTGATTGGCTGAATGCCCAGAGACTGGCTTGTGGTAATTCTCTACGTCAACTTGGTGAAGAAAAATTATATATTCTCAACAGTACCGTAACCGAATTTCTTGACACTTTTTCTAAAATCAAAAATGTTGATTTCAGAGAATCCGAAGGTTTGGAAGAATTAAAGAAGTTCTATGTGGATGAAAAAGAATTTGTAGAGTTAAAGTCGATGGCAACTTTTGCTGGTTCTCTTGCTGGTGGAGCTATAGCGGGAACCGCTGGAGGAGCATTAGTTGCTTTTGGAGCATATGGCGCAGCACAGGCGTTGGCCTGTGCATCTACCGGAACGGCAATTGCATCCTTGAGCGGTGCTGCGGCAACTAACGCAACATTGGCATTTTTCGGCGGTGGTTCACTTGCTGCTGGAGGACTTGGAATGGCAGGCGGAGCTGCCGTTCTTGGTGGATTGGTTGCCGGTCCAGCGCTTATGGTTATGGGACTCGTTGCAGGACACGCTGCGAAAAAGGATCTTGAAAAGGCATATACCAATAGAGCTGAAGCACTACAAATTGCCGCGCAGCTTAACACGGCAGCATTGCAATGTGAAACAATCCGCAGCCGAACCTACATGTTTTATAATCTTCTGGCAAGACTTGATTCTAAATTTCTTCCGATGATTTATAAAATGGAAGATATTTTCGCAGTCGAAGGTGATGACTACAGACAATATTCTGTGGAATCAAAGAAGGCGATTGCTTCTTGTGCCAGTATAGCTGTATCTATAAAAACTGTTTTGGATACGCCTATCTTGACAGACGATGGCTTGCTGACAGATGCGTCTGAAGTAACCGCAACTAACATCGAAGATTTTTTGAAGAATCTGAGAATTTCGATTTGACCTATATAAAGTAAAGGAAAACGGCGTGGCTCCTGCCACGCCGTTCCTTGAAAAAACTATAGTGCCAAATCAGGTCGATTTGTGATGATTCCGTAACATCCTATATTTTTTAGAAGAGTGATAAGATCTTGTTCATCCGGTGTATATGGAGTTACCTTTACGCCAATCGTGTTCAGTTTATTTACAAGATCTCTGTCAATTAATAATGAGTGGAAGTTTGGATGAAGATACTCTACTTTAAAATCAAGATTTTTTATATATTCAAAAAGATCGCTTTGATGAACCATGTTCAGCATTATTTCATTCAATGTACTTTCTGGTGCAAGTGCAGTCATCGTATTAAATAATTCTTTTAATAATGCTGTTTTATCCTTCATTACAATATCTATTTTGTCTAAATGTTCTGTTACAGCTTCAAACTGAAGTGTTTCTATATCCAGATCTTTAAGCGGCGTATCTTTCGGTACAATATTTGAAATTATATTTATAAATTTTTCTATTTCGACAGAATTTGCAAAGGTGAGAAC
>CAZEPO010000054.1:4187-11951 GCA_964514125.1 uncultured Lachnospiraceae bacterium | reverse complement strand
ATTCAGGGCACCTCCCATTCGGAAGATGCCCTGTTCTTTATCGTCTTATCATTTCAGTAAAAGTATCGGTCTATTATTCTTACAGATTAAATCCAAAATATCTGACTGCATTATTATAGGAAATTCCCTTGATGATCTTTTCCAGTGCACAATAATCTGCCGGATATTCTCCGTTCTCTACCCAGCTGCCGATCAGCTCGCAGAGAATACGGCGGAAATACTCATGTCTTGTGTAAGACAGGAAACTTCTGGAGTCGGTCAGCATACCGATGAAGTTGCCCAGCAGACCAAGGTTTGCCAGAGAGGTCATCTGCTCGATCATGCCAGCCTTATGATCGTTGAACCACCAGCCGGAACCCTGCTGGATCTTGCCAACTGCGCTGGAATCCTGGAAGCATCCGATGATTGTTCCGATGGAAGCATTGTCATTCGGATTGAGAGAATACAGGATTGTTTTCGGAAGCTCATCGTTCTCTGCAAGTGCATTCAGGAAATCAGCCATTTCGGAGGACGGTGCAAAGTTATTGATACAGTCTACACCCGTATCAGCACCCAGCTTGTTGTAGATGCTGCGGTTGTTGTCTCTCTTTACACCATAATGGATCTGCATTGCCATATCATGTCTGCAGTATTCGCGTCCAAGATCCAGCATCATTGCTGTCTTGAACTGTGCCTCTTCCTGTGCGGTCGGAAGTTCTCCATTCAGACGTTTTGCAAAAATTGCTTCGATCTCCTCTTTCGATGCCGGTGCATACATTACATACGCAAGGCTGTGGTCGGAAATCTTACAGCCTACGGACAGGAAAAATGCAAGGCGTTTTTTCAGTGCTTCCAGCAGATCCGCGTAGCTTCGGATCTCCATGCCGCTTGCCTGCTCCAGACGTTTCAGATACTCCAGATAATCTGGTTTTTCTGGACTCATGGCTTTCTCCGGTCTCCAGGTCGGAAGTACCTGTACATCAAAGGTTTCATCTGCTGCGATCTTCTGATGCCATTCGAGGCTGTCTGCCGGATCATCAGTTGTGCAGACCAGTGTGACGTTGGACTGCTTGATCAAACCACGTGCGGACATATTTGCTTCCTGCAGCTTTGCGTTGCACAGGTTCCACACTTCTTCTGCTGTCTCGCCATTCAGGTATCCGTCATAGCCAAAGTAGCGTTTCAGCTCCAGATGACTCCAGTGATACAGCGGATTGCCGATCGCCATCTCCAGTGTCTCTGCCCATTTCTGGAACTTTTCACGGTCTGTTGCATCGCCTGTGATGTAGCGTTCTTCAGTACCGTTGGAACGCATCTGACGCCATTTGTAATGATCGCCGCCCAGCCATACCTGTGTGATATTTTCATATCTTCTGTCTTCGTAAATTTCCTGCGGATTCAGATGACAGTGATAGTCCAGAATCGGCATCACTTCTGCATATTCGTGATACAGTTTCTTCGCTGTCTCTGTAGACAGCAGAAATTCTTCGTCCATAAATGCTTTCATTGGCCTACTCCCCTCTGGACTCTTTTACGATCTCAGTACATTCTTTTGCCAGCTCTGTAATCTTGTCAAACTCACCGTTGTTTACAAGGTCAGCTGTCACCATCCAGCTGCCGCCGCAAGCGATGATGCGGTTAAATGCAAGATATTCTCTTACATTCTTCGGATTGATACCGCCGGTCGGCATGAAATTCACACCTACATACGGAGCTGCCATTGCCTTGATCATCTTCAGGCCGCCTGCTGCCTCTGCCGGGAAGAATTTTACTACACTCAGTCCATTTTCAATTGCCTGCTCAATATCACTCGGATTTGCACAGCCCGGAATGATCAGGATTCCTTTTTCCACACAGTACTTCACGATACGCGGATTCAGACCCGGGCTGACGATGAACTTCGCACCTGCTGCCACTGCGCGGTCTACCTGCTCAGTTGTCAGGACAGTACCTGCACCAACGAGCATCTCCGGAAACTGCTCTGACATGATGCGGATGGACTCTTCTGCTGCTTCTGTACGGAATGTTACTTCTGCACACGGAAGTCCGCCGTCACAAAGTGCTTTTGCAAGCGGTGCTGCATCTTTTGCATCATTTAATACTACTACCGGCACGATGCCGATCTCATTAATTTTCTTTAATGTCTCATTCATGCTCTTCGTCTCCTTAGATATATTTTTCAAGTGTTGCACGGATTGCTCCCGGTCCGGCTGTCAGTTCCTCAAAGAGGCTGCAGACGGTCTCTGCAAGATTTACATTATAAAGATTTACGCCAAAAATAGATTCATTTTCCAAAATCGGTCTCAAAATGGTTTCTGTGTCTGCTTTTTCACCCAGCTTGAACTGTGCCATAACTGGCAGAAGATTCTCAAGCAGCGGATCTGCACTCAGTTCAAAAGCCTTGCCGCTGTCATCTACTGCCATCAGGTAACGAAGCCAGCCTGCATAAACAAGCGGAATCAGCTTCAGTTCTGAAGTGCTGCGTTTCTCAGATGCCGCATATGCCTTGACAGTCTCACCAAAACGAACGCCGAGCTTCTGTGAAGTATCAGTAGCGATACGCTGCGGTGTATCCGGCATAAACGGATTCGGCAGACGGGTTGTGATCACGGTGTCAATGAACTGCTTCGGATCAAGCACGCCCGGATCTGTAACTACCGGAAGTCCTTCTCTGTATCCGATACCCTCTACCATCGGAAGCAGCTGCGGGTCGTTCATTTCCTGAGAAATCTTTTCATAACCCAGCAGGCAGCCATAGACAGCCAGTGCGGTATGCAGCGGATTCAGACAGGTGCAGACCTTCATCTTTTCTACCTTATCTACGGTCTCTCCGTCGGTAAAGATCAGTCCGCCCTTTTCCAGCTGCGGTCTTCCGTTCGGGAATTTATCTTCAATTACAAGGTACTGTGTTTCTTCTGCATTGACAAACGGTGCAATATATGTCTTACGCTCTGTAATGATCGGCTCGATTCCTTCTACGCCGTCTTTTGCCAGCATTTTTTCTACTGCTGCATCCGGACGCGGTACGATTTTGTCGATCATTGACCATGGGAAAGCTACTTTTGTCTCATCACTGAGGTATGCCGCAAAACCTGCATCAGTCAGTCCGTTTCTCTCCCAGGACTCGGCAAAAGTCAGAACTGCTGCTTTGAGCTTGTCTCCATTATGAGAGCAGTTATCCATGCTGACCATAGACAGCGGATAAGCGCCATTCTGAAAACGTGCATACAGAAATGCGGCAATCTTGCCCATGTAGCTGACTACTTTGTCCGGACCGCTTACGAGATCTGCTTCTACCTGTTCTGTAAAGGAACCGTCACCCTTCGTCAGGCTGTAGCCCTTCTCTGTAATCGTAAAGCTGACCATCTGCAGAGATTCTTTTGTAAAGATTTCTTTGAGACGATCAAGATGTGCCTCATAGCCGGCATCGGTTGTCAGAGATTCTGCAATACTTCCGATCACTGTTTTTTCTACTGTACCATTTGCCTTCAGTGTAGCAAGCAGGTTGTAGTTGTCACGCGGCGCGAAGAGTTTTTCCATCGCTTCATGTCCGCCTACTGCGATCAGTCCGCGGTCCAGCACACCATCGTTCAAAAGCTGCTCTACCACATTTGCCTGAAATGCACGGAAGATATTACCTGACCCGAAATGAAGCCAAAACGGATTCTCTTTTGTATTTTTGATCATTGCTGCACGGTCATAGCGCGGAAGCTGATAACCTGCTGCTTCCCAGCTGCTGCGTTCAGCTGTCAGTGATTTTTCATTTAAGTACATAGTATGTCCTTTCCCATATGAATCTTACTGTTCAGAGGTTGGCTCTGAACAGTCATTATTACTTACACAAGTCCTGCCATCTGCGGAAGGAACATGGAGATTGCCGGAATATAGGTTACAAGCAACAGACCAACCAGAATTGCTACATAATAAACCAGCATATACGGAATTACTTTTGCCAGTGTTGTCTTACCAACCTTGATACCAACGAACAGCGTATTGCCGACCGGCGGTGTGATGTTTCCGATACACAGGTTGTATACCAGGATCAGACCGAAGTGAACCGGGCTCATACCGAATGTCTTTACGATCGGCAGGAACAGCGGTGTGAAGATCATGATTGCCGGAGTAACGTCCATGAAAGTACCAGAGATCAGCAGGATCACGTTCATGATCAGCAGAATGATGTACTGGTTATTTGTGATGCCAAGCAGAACTTCTGCGATTGCCTGCGGAATCTGTGTAAATGCCATAACCCAGCCAAGGATATTGGATACACCGATCAGGAATACGATCATACCAGATGTTTTTGCAGAATCAACAACGATCTGCCAGAAGGATTTCAGAGTGATGTTTTTGTAGCAGATACCAAGGATCAGTGCATATACAACTGCGATCGCGGAACCCTCTGTTGCAGTGAAGATACCTGCGATGATACCGCCGATTACGACGATGATCAGAGACAGGGACGGGATTGCCTCGAGTGTTGCTCTGCCAAGTACGGACCAGCTGAATTTGCCCGGTGTACCTTTATAGCCTTTTTTCTTTGCAAGGATTACAGCTACAACTGCACAGCAGATTGCCCAGAGGATACCCGGAATGTAACCAGCCATGAAAAGTGCTGCTACGGATGTACCGCCGGATACCAGGGAGTAGGTGATCAGTGCGTTTGAAGGCGGGATCAGAAGTCCAGCCGGCGCAGATGCTGCGTTTGTCGCTGCACACAGAGCCGGATCATAGCCCTGCTCTTCTTCTCCTTCACGCACCATGCTTCCTACTGCTGCTGCAGCTGCTGATGCAGAACCGGAGATTGCACCAAAGAGTGCGTTTGTACCAACGTTTGTAACCAGAAGTGCGCCCGGAAGCTTGCCAAGGATTGCAAGTACGAAGTTGACCAGACGCTTCGCAATACCGCCCTGATTCATCAGGTTTCCGGCAAGTACGAAAAACGGAATCGCAGTCAGAGAGAATTTACTCATACCTACGAAAGTTCTCTGTGCTGCAGTCAAAACTGCTACATCCAGATCGATTACCATAAGAATTGCTGCCAGTGAAGAAATACCGATGGAATAACAAACCGGAACTCCGATAAACAGCAGTACCAACATTACTACTAAGATTACAAGTAAAGCTTTGATCGCCATATCTTATGCCTCCTTCTCTAATTCATCTGCTGTCTTGAGGCTGATGGTGCCATTGCAGATCTCAATGATGTTCATAATTGTATAGAGCACGTTTACAACTCCGCAGACCGGCATTACCCAGTAGAATACACCGATTGCTACGCCGAGAGAAGAAGTCATCTGACCCATTGCAAGCTGTGCGATCTGCCAGCCACCGAATACGAGGATGATCGCTGCGAACAGACAAGCAATGATTTCAGCAAAGATTGCAAAGAATTTTCTTGCGCCCATACCGAAACGCTCCACTACAACCGGAATGTTCATGTGGCCGCGCTCGCCAACTACAAGTGCTGCTCCGAACAGAGACATCCATGCGAACATATATCCAACGAGTTCCTCAGACCAGGAGGACGGATTTTTCAGGATGTATCTGGTAAATACCTGCCAGCAGGTCAATACTACCATCACAAGAAAGCTTCCGCCTGCCAGTACATTCAAAATACTGTTTAAAATTTTTCTAAGCTGTGCCATGATTTCCTCCTATGCCTCTGTCTCAGATTCTGTTTCTGTCAGTTCCGTTTCTGCGGCTTCTGTTTCTGTTTCCAGTTCTTCCGTCTCTGCCTCAACAGCCTCTGTTTCTACTTCAGCAGCTTCTGTCTCGAGTTCAGCGTCCTCTGCATCTGCAGCTGCATATGCTGCGTTGTACTCCTGGATCTTGTCGTAGATCGGCTGAAGATTCGGATTTGCAGACAGAACAGACTCATGAAGCGGTGCAACTGCTTCCTGGAATGCAGCTGTATCCGGGTAGAGAAGCTCTACGCCCTGCTCATTTACTGCACGATCCAGTGCTGCTTCCACAGCGGTTGTCCATGCCTCACGCTGAACCTGGTTGATGATCTGATAACCTTCCTCGAAGATTGCCTGTTCTTCTTCCGGCAGATTGTCCATAAATGCGATGTTTCCGATTACGATATCCGGAACCATCTGGTGCATATCGTAAGAATAGTATTTACATACATCACCGTGTCCGTTGTCAGTCAGTGCCAGCTCGTTGTTCTCTGCACCGTCGATGATACCGGACTGCAGTGCTGTATATACTTCACCAAAGCCCATCGGTGTCGCAGAACCGCCCAGAAGCTCCATCATTGTGATGTTTGTCTGAGACTGCTGTACACGGATCTTCAGACCTTTCAGATCAGCCGGGCTATTGATCGGTTTGTTTACGGTATAGAAGTTTCTTGTACCTGCATCAAGCCATGTCACTGCACGGAAACCTGCCTGCTCAGATGCTGTAAAAATAGAACCTGTTACTTCCGGATCGTCCATCGCTGCATGATATGCTTCTGCGCTGGAAAACAGATACGGCAGGTTGAAAATAGACCAGTTTGTGGAGAAGGTCTCAAGAATCGCGTTAGATGCGATGCAGTAGTCGATCGCACCAGTCTGACAGAGCTGTACCATCTCTGTCTGAGATCCAAGCAGCTCACTCGGATAAACCTCTACGACATACTTGTCTCCAAGCTCCTCATTGATAAAATCTGCAAAAGCAGTCAGTCCGATGTGTGTCGGGTGATTCTGTGACTGGTTGTGTCCGATACGAATGATGCGCTGATCCTCTGCGGATACCGTCATTCCGGCTGCTGCAAGAGCTGCACATACCAGAAGTCCACATGTTTTCATTTTGTTTCTCAATTGGTTGCCCTCCTTTTTGTTGCCCAATACTTGTTTGTTAGCTCATCTATATAAATGCTGCTGTTCGATCTATTTCGCTCAGTCAGCTATTATTTTCTGCTGTACATACCTATGCCGAAATCTGGCGTTCTCTGAAATGCACCGGCTGTACCGTGATTTTCTGCAGTGTCTGGATCACACCGTTTTTGATATAGCCGTCGATCATCAGCACCAGCTTCTCAAAAGCGACATTGTCCGCTTCCGTCAGTTCCAGAAACAGATCGATCAGCGAAGACATGATCCGTTCGATGATGATTCCATTTTCGCGGTCGGACCAGTCCATCGGCACCCGATGTACGATACACATCTGCCGAACCAGTTCTTTTTTGTAGATTTTGGCAAACTCTGGATCTCTGCGGCCATCGAGCAGGATATGCAGGTATTCTGCCCGGTTCCAGATTCGAAAATAAAATTCGTACTCCGGCTCAATCCCGTTTTCTTCATAAGAAGAATCACAGAAAGAAAAATTCTTCAGTTCATTCAGCAGATCCTCTTCAATCTTCTCAAGAATCGCATAGACATCTGTAAAATGCAGATAAAAGGTTGTGCGGTAGATTCCGCAGGCATCTGCGATATTTCTTACCGTAATCTTTTCGATATTTTTTGTTTTGTACAGTTCCCAGAATGCTTCCACGATTCGCTTTCTTGTGCCAAGCTTCTCGGCTTCATAATTTCGCATGATAAAACCTCTCTTTTATGCCAGTGCTGTTTGTCTTTTTTTTAACTAAAAAAATTATAACTTCTGCTCGTTAAAATTCCCATTGAAACGCTTGTTGTTTATATTGCAAAAATTGCGGTGTGATGTTACAATAATCCTTGATTTTACTGAAAAACTGGGCATTTTTCACAAAGGAATCCCAACCTTTTCCAGAGGAGGTATTTTCATGAAAAAGAAACTCCAGACGACCTTTCAGACCAGACAGTATATGGTCTCTAC
>CAZEPO010000054.1:0-4087 GCA_964514125.1 uncultured Lachnospiraceae bacterium | reverse complement strand
CATATTTCCCACGTCTTCAAGGCCAACCTCGGTGTCTCTGTCCATCAGTACATCACCAAAAAACGGCTTGCCATGTGCCGTGACCTGATCCTGAGCAATATGGACATCAGCAAAGCCTACTTAATGTACGGTTTTAAAGATTATTCTAGCTTTTTCCGGGCCTTCAAAAAGGAATACGGTGTCTCTCCCAAAGAATACAAGGAATTGTACAGCGTTCATCGAATTTTCACTTGACGCAATTTTTAATTTGATTTAACATTACTGTATTTGATGTCAGAGGGTGCTGCATATAAATAAGAAGTCTGTCAGGATTTTTTATGCATTCCCATTATGACATCTTTCTTTTGATTTACACAACTAAATATCTAAAAGGAGGAATTTTCTATGCTTCGGACTATTCTAAAAGAAGTGAAGGAATACCGGCGGGCTTCAATCGCCACACCGTGCTTCATGATCCTGGAAGTTCTGATGGAAACAATGATTCCATTTTTGATGGCTTCCATCATCGATGACGGTGTCAACGTCGGCAATCTCGGTCATATCTACCGGGTCGGCGGCCTGATGATCGTCGTAGCAATCCTCGGTCTGATTGCCGGAATGCTCGGCGGACGCTTCGGTGCAAAGGCTTCCACCGGACTTGCCCGCAACCTGCGCGAGAGTATGTTCAACCATATTCAGACCTTTTCCTTCGCCAACATCGACAAATTCAGTACAGCCGGTCTGGTTACCCGTCTTACCACAGATGTAACCAATGTACAGAATGCCTACCAGATGACACTGCGTATGCTCATGCGTGCACCGTCCAGTATGATCTGTGCACTGATCATGGCATTTACCATCAATCATCGTCTGGCCAGCATCTATCTGATCGCTGTCATCTTCCTCGGCGTCCTGCTCTTTTTCCTGATCCGCCATGCCACACGCTATTTCCGCATGGCATTCCCGAAATACGATGAGCTCAATGCTTCCGTACAGGAAAATGTCAATGCGATCCGCGTTGTCAAAGCCTATGTACGCGAGGATCATGAAACCTCCAAGTTCCGCAAGGCCAGCGAAAATATCTACAACATCTTTGTCAAAGCAGAGTGCAACGTCATTCTCAATACACCGCTGATGATGTTCACCGTCTATACCTGTATCCTTCTGATCAGCTGGATCGGTGCCAAAATGATCGTAGTAGATACACTGACAACCGGTGAGCTGATGAGCCTGCTTGCCTACTGCATGAATATTCTCATGAGCCTGATGATGCTCTCCATGTGCTTCGTCATGATCTCAATGAGTACCGCAAGTATGGAACGTATCAGCGAAGTACTCAACGAAACAAGCGATCTGAGTAATCCGGCTCAGCCTCTCATGGAGGTCGCAGACGGCAGCATCGCTTTCCGTCATGTGGACTTTGCCTACAAAAAAGACAGCAAAGAACCGGTGCTCAAGGATATCGATCTGGAGATTCATTCCGGTGAAACGATCGGTATCATCGGCGGTACTGGAAGTGCGAAGACCAGTCTGGTCTCCCTGATCAGCCGTCTTTATGATGTCACCTCCGGCGAGATACTGGTCGGCGGTCACAATGTCAAGGAATATGATATGGAAGCGCTGCGTAATCAGGTAGCCGTTGTTCTTCAGAACAATGTGCTGTTCTCCGGTACGATCTATGAGAATCTCCGCTGGGGCAGCAAGGAAGCGACCGATGAGGAATGTCAGCAGGCATGCCGTCTCGCTTGTGCGGACGATTTCATCCGTTCCTTCCCACAGGGCTATGATACATACATTGAGCAGGGCGGAAGCAACGTCTCCGGCGGACAGAAGCAGCGTCTCTGTATCGCTCGTGCCCTTCTGAAAAATCCAAAAATCCTGATCCTCGATGACAGTACCAGTGCAGTCGATACCGCTACCGATGCAAGCATCCGCCGTGCTTTCCGCGAAGATATCCCGGATACCACCAAGCTGATCATTTCACAGCGTATCTCCAGCGTACAGGATGCTGACCGGATCATCGTCATGGAAGAAGGACAGGTCAACGGCTTCGGCACACACGAAGAACTGCTCGCCTCCAACACCATTTACCGCGAGGTCTATGAATCACAGACCAAAGGCGGAGGCGACTTTGATGAAAAGGGAGGTGAAGCATAATGGCAGGACCAATGAACAGAACGCCGCGCGGCGTCAAATCTCAGGTGAAAAATCCGGGCAAGCTCTTAAAACGGCTGCTCTCCTATGTTTTCCGCGATTACAAGCTTCACTGTATTTGTGTTTTAGTTCTGATCTTCGCTGATGTAATCGCCAATGTGCAGGGTACAATGTTCACCAAAAATCTGATTGATGACTATATCACTCCATTTTTGCTGACCGACAATCCTGATTTCACACCGCTGGCACATGCCATCGGACGTGTTGCCGTATTCTATGCGATCGGTGTAATCGCTACTTATACTTACAACCGTATCATGGTCAACGTGACACAGGGCGTACTGCGCAACCTGCGAAACGAACTGTTCACCAAGATGGAAAAGCTTCCGATCAAATATTTTGACACACATTCCCACGGCGATATCATGTCCGTCTACACCAACGATATCGACACTCTGCGCCAGATGATCAGCCAGAGTATTCCGCAGATGATCAGCAGTGCGATCACGATCGTCAGTGTATTTGTCAGCATGCTGATCCTGAATATCCCTCTTACACTCGTCACTCTGGTCATGGTCAGCCTGATGCTGTTCTGTACTAAGAAGGCAGTCTCCAACAGCGGAAAGTATTTCATGGAACAGCAGAAAAATCTCGGTGCAGTCAACGGCTATATCGAAGAAATGATGAAAGGCCAGAAGGTCGTCAAGGTCTTCTGCCATGAAGAAGAAAATATGGCTCGCTTCAAAGAACTCAATGACAAGCTTTTTGTCAGTGCAGACCGTGCAAATACCTTCGCCAACTTCCTTGGCCCGATCAACGCACAGCTCGGCAATGTCAGCTATGTTGTCTGCGCCATCGTCGGCGGTACACTTGCACTCGGCGGAGTCGGCGGCTTTACACTCGGCGGACTTGCCAGCTTCCTGACTTTCAATAAGAGCTTCAACCGCCCGATCAACCAGGTCAGCCAGCAGTTCAACTCCGTCATCATGGCACTTGCCGGTGCAGAACGTATCTTCCAGATGATGGACGAAGAACCGGAAGTCGATAACGGCTATGTCACCCTCGTTCATGCCAAAGAAGAAAACGGCGTGCTGACAGAATCTGACACTCGTACCGGCCGCTGGGCATGGAAGCATACCCATCAGGCAGACGGCTCTGTCGATTATGTAGAAGTCACCGGTGATGTCGTATTCGACGGTGTAGATTTCGGTTATACCGATGAAAAGATCGTACTCCACGATGTGAAGCTGTATGCGACACCGGGACAGAAGATCGCATTTGTCGGTTCCACCGGTGCTGGAAAGACAACGATCACCAACCTGATCAATCGTTTCTATGACATTCAGGACGGCAAGATCCGTTACGACGGCATCAATATCAACAAGATCAAAAAAGCAGATCTGCGCCGTTCCCTCGGTATCGTACTGCAGGATACGCATCTGTTCACAGGCAGCGTCAAAGACAATATCCGCTTCGGTAAGCTTGATGCAACTGATGAGGAAATCATCGCAGCAGCCAAGCTCGCAAATGCAGACGGCTTCATCCGAAGACTTCCGCAGGGCTATGATACAATGCTGACCGGAGACGGTGCCAACCTGAGTCAGGGCCAGAGACAGCTGCTGGCGATCGCCCGCGCTGCCATCGCAGACCCGCCGGTACTGATCCTCGACGAGGCGACCAGCTCGATCGATACCCGTACGGAACAGATCGTTCAGGAAGGTATGGACCGCCTGATGCACGGACGTACCACCTTTGTCATTGCACACCGGCTTTCTACCGTCCGCAACTCCAACTGTATCATGGTTCTGGAACAGGGCCATATCATTGAACGCGGAACACATGAGCAGCTGATCGAAGAAAAAGGAAAGTATTATCAGCTTTATACCGGAAATTCAATAGGGGCGTAAACGTATTTTTATCCGGACGCCCATAAAAAAAGAAATACCACTGCAGA
>CAZEPO010000053.1:0-12025 GCA_964514125.1 uncultured Lachnospiraceae bacterium | reverse complement strand
TGTCTGGCTTGTGTACAGGCTTGTTCTGAAGCATTCTACAAAACATTTGATCCGGACAAATCCTGCATCCAGATCACAGAGAAAAACGGCGATGCAAAACCGATGGTCTGCGTACAGTGCGGCAAATGTGCAAAAGTTTGTGAAGCTGGTGCGATCACACAGAACGCAAAGGGCGTATACATGATCAACAAAAAGCTCTGTACTGGCTGCGGCAAGTGCGTAGAAGTCTGTCCGTTCCACGTAATGGTCAAAGCAGAAGATGCTCCGACTACTACCAAATGTATCGCATGCGGTATCTGTGCAAAAGCCTGTCCGATGGATGTTCTTGAAGTAGTAGAGAAATAATTCTATGTCAAACAACTACGACAAACAGGTGCTGATTGCCAGAGAACTGTTCGTACACTACGAACAGTCCGTTATGATCGAGAAATTTCACCTGCAGGCAGATAAAGAGTTTCTTTATCTGCCTCTTTTGCATCAGATCAGCCGTATTTCACGGACAGACGGCCGCATTGCACTTCGCCCTGCTGCATTCGAGGAGGAATGGCAGGAATGTCTTGATTACAACACAGTCATGACGATCTATGACGTGCTCTGCTATGCCAGGCAGCTGCCGGTTCTCTCCCATCAGTGGGTACCGCTTTCTGATCTGCAGGTCACCATGAGCAGCCCCAATGCGGATATCTTTACCAGAAAATTCGCATCCGCTTTTTCCGGACAGACCTCTGCACTTTTGAATATCTGTCGGCAGATCGGCGGCCGCCCCATCGAAATACTGGCTGGCGCAGATTTTGGCTGGGAATTTGATCTCTTTCCATTTTTCCCGATACAGCTGCGCTTTTGGGATCAGGATGATGAATTTCCACCGCAGATCCGTCTGCTGTGGGACAAAAACACGTTAAACTTCATGCATTTTGAGACAGTTTATTACGCAATGCACATCCTGCTTGAAACATTGCTGGCAAAACTGCAGTCATCCAGGCAAACAAGCGGACAATAACATCGGCATACAAAAAGCCTCCTGTACAGCCTGCTGTATTTCACAGCTGTGCTGCCCAAGGAGGCTTGCTTTTTATTCTTTGGATCGTATACTTCTGCCGATTCTTTCTCCCATTTTGACCACTGTCTCGATTCCAAGTCTCGTATTTTCCAAAAGATCTGCATCAATCTCTGCCTGATCCGCCTGGATCAGCAATACGACAGTCGAACCGCCGAACTGAAAATAACCTTTTTCTTCCCCGCGGCGTACCTTCCGACAGCCATGATGGTTGACGATCCTGCCGACCAGCAAGGCTCCGACTTCCATCTGAAGCATTGTCCCAAACTCTGCCGTCCGGACCAACGTGTATTCTCTTGAATTTTCCTTATAAATCGGATAATGATCATTCGCGATCGGATTGACAGTATGGAGTACGCCAGGAATCTTTACATTCTCTGTCTTCTCCCCGTCAGCCACATAGCAATAACGATGATAATCATCCACTGTCAGCCGGAAAATGAGCGCATAACCGCCCTCGTAGTGCTTCGCCAATCGGCGGTTCTTCAGCAGCGACGCCACTGTATAGTCGGTCTGCTTCAATGTGAAATGCTGCTCTGCTGTGATCGGCAATACCGTAAGCTTGCTGTCACAGGGTGCGATCAAATGCTTCGGATCATGATCGATCGGACGCATCTGCGGTTTGATCCTTCTGGAAAAAAATTCATTGTAGCTGCCATATGACTGTGTTTCAAACTGCGTCATATCGATTCCGTTTCGGCGAATAAATGGCTTGATCAGCGGAATTGACAGACGCGAGGACAGAAACACACCTGCTATTTTCGACAGCTCCGGCCGCGTCAGAAGTTTCAGCAGCATACGCCCACCGCAGCTCCCATACAGCTTGTTGAGCAGTCGTTCCTGCCCATCCTCACATACGATCAACGTTCCATCACGGTGTTTCAGTTTCATGTCCTTCTATAATCCCTTCTACAATCAGGCTGGATTCGTCTGTATGGGACGGAATCCGGAATTTCGTACATGCAAAGATCACTGCAACAGAAACCAGCACAACACCGATCATGATCAGAATCTCTCTAAGATCCGGTTTTCGCACCGGAAAATCCAGTATAAACAGAAATCCAACAAGTGCAAGTACGATATGTAACAGAACCAGAAATACAAAATCCGGGATCACAAACTGCAGCCAGAATGTGATCGGAAGGATAAACGCAATCGATGTCACAGGAAGCCCATGATAAACCTTATTGCTGCCGCCCTCGCTCTGCTGGCGCTTGCCTTCGAGCACATTGAAATAAGCCAGACGTGCCACTGCACAGATACAATAAAAAAATACGATCACAAGACCGAGCGTACCTCTGACACCGAGCAGATAACAGATCAGTGCCGGAAAGACACCAAAACAGACAATATCGCAGAGAGAATCCAGCTGAACACCAAATGCTTTTTCATCATCAGTCCTGTCTTTTTTGGTTCTGGCAATCCTGCCGTCAAACGCGTCACAGATGCCCGAAAGCGCCAGACAAAAGATTGCTGTCTTATAATCGCTGTGAATCGCCTGTGTCATACCGAACACAGCCGAGATCAAACTAATATACGTCAGTATAACCGTATAATCATAAACTCCTATCAATCGCATTACATTTTCTCCTATTTGACAGCTTATCTGTCCGGTTGATTTTCTTTTGCATTTGGCATCTGCTCTGCCACCTGTACTGTATGATTCGCAAATCGGATATCAGGCTCTGCCTGAAAACGATATACAAGCATACGGCGCAGATCGCTGCAGGCCGTAAAGTTCTCTTCTACCGTATTGGTCATGACCGATGCCCGCAGACAGATACCGTCAGTTCCGAGCTCCCGCACCATCACTGTAACCGGTTCCTTGATGTTCTTCTCCACACGCGCTGCATGCACAAACGGATGCCGCATGATCTCATGTGCCGTGATCGCCATCGCCTTGTCCAGATTCGACTCATATGTGATCGTAAAGTCCAGAAAGTTCGAGCTGGCCGAGTGGGCATCAAAATAGTTGTTGTCGATCACACACATATCCATCTTGGAATTCGGTACGATCACATGGGAAGAATTCAGTACATTCTGAATGATCGTGCTGCGCAGATCGATTGAGCGGATATAACCCGTAATACTCTCACCGTCAATCGTCACCTTCACACGATCACCGATCTGGAATGGCTTGAAGATCGTCAGAATAAAGCCATGCACAATATTCGTCAGCCCCTCCTGAAACACAAAGCCCAGCACAACAACCAGCAGGGACGATGACATCAGAATCTGACTAGTAAATCCAGAAAGGATTTCTGACAGACTGCAGATTTTCATACCGATCGTAATGATCAGGAATGCCTTCATACAGCCCAAAATAAAATTCAGCAAAATACTGTTTTTCTTTTTCAGCGGTCGAAAGACCAGATCCATCAGCTTCAGAGAAACAACCAGCAAAATCAGCAGAAAAATCCCATAGTGCAGATTATCTGATGTGATAAACTGGGCAAATCCCTTCGCCGACTCCTTTAATTCAATATAATTTTCATTCATTCAAATTCAACTCTCACTTTTCTTTTCAGGCACCCGCCTGCCCGATCAATAATAGCTTCCGCCATTGAAAATGATCCAGGCAAACTCGCCCCCGAAGTACAGATGCAGGCCGAGCAGCACCAGTGCTGCAAGCAGATAACCTGCCCTCATCCAGTCCTTTCGCTGCCAGCTTGTTCTGCCCTGCGCCGCTGCATGCCATTCCCGCAGATTGCGGTACAGCCAGACCAGACTGACGATAAACACCAAAAACAAGGCAAAACAGTAACCCCACGAGAAATTGCCGTGTACCTTCCGCGGTCCATCCTCACACAGGAACAGATATTCCAGCAGCGCCGTCAGCCAGATCAGCCAGCTTACCCGATATCGTCTGTCTCGGCGCAGCTCGTTCCGGTTGCCTAAGAGAACAGCCAGCGGAAATGCGCCTGACTGAAGCAGTGCGATCACCGGATGTTCAGTGCGCAGTGTCAGGCTGTAGCCGAAATCAATAATGATCGAAGCCCCTTCCTGCTCATTTCCGAACAGTACAACCGTCTCATAGATCACCACAGCCAGAGAAATCAGTACAGGAATACCGAATAGAATCTGCTGCCTCAGTGTCCTGCCGCGGTCCGTGATGCAGTCGGTCAGAAGCATCACTGCCATCGCAGGTGCAAAGCATAAGATAAAGTTCGGCTTCATCAAATTCACAAAAATCAGCAGCACAGTAAAACCAAGAAACCGGCTCAGCGAAAAACTCTGCCGATAGCTGTCCTGCCACTCATAATAAAACCAGAGCAGGCACATAGCTGCAAAGCGCATGCCCAGATAAGTCGAATTGTGCCACACAGCTCCGGACTGAAGACCCAGATAGCGATTCGGATTCAGCTGCGGCAGATAAAGCGGCATCAAAAACATGACCATCAGTGCCAGTGCATACAGTACGACTGATCTGCCTTCCGGAAACAGCCGTTTCATTACCTTGTACGTGACCCATACCGTCGCTGCAGTCAGGACGGCCAGCCACAGTGCCACTGCCTTTTCGTTGCATCCGAGTATATCCATCAGAACATGAAAGGAACGCTCCATCAGACTGTAGGCAGTCCCGGCTCTTCCCTCATGGATATGTGCCGGAAGATCTGAGTCATACGTTCCCAGACTGCCAGGATAATGAATGGCCTGCCGCAGGTACAAGCGGTAGCTTGCGGCAGTCAGTACAGCACTCGATCCAGTCATAAATCCGGCAGTCAGCCATTTTTTGTTTTGTTTCTTCATCGTTCTGCGTGCTCCTACTCTACCAGTGCATTGTAAAGCGCCTGGATTGCACGCTCAAAGTCCGCATTCGCGATACCGATCGTACAGTTGATCTCATTCGAGCCCATATCGATCATCTTGATATTGACATTCGCTTCGCCCAGTGAGCTGAAGAATGTAGCCGCAATACCGCTGACAGAACGCATTCCCTTGCCGACTACCGTCACGAGTGCAAGATCATGGTCTACCTGTATTTTGTCCGGAGACAAACTCTGCTGGATGGAATCCATCAGCATTTTTTCTTTGGCTTCAAACTCTGTCCGCGGCAGGATCACACTGATCGTATCGATTCCGGACGGCAGATGCTCACAGGAAATATTATTTTTTTCAAACGCCTCCAACAGCTTTTTGCAGAAACCAACCTGTGCATTCATCCGGTTTTTCGCAATGCTGATCGAAACGAAATCTCGCTTGCCTGCGATTCCGGTGATCGGCACTTCATCTTCCGGACGGATTTTCTGACAGATCAGTGTTCCGCTGTCCTTGCTGTAGTTTGTATTGCGGATCTGAATGGAAATGCCTTCGCGGCGTGCCGGATAGACTGCATCCTCATGCAGTACAGTCGCTCCGCGGTAAGCCAGCTCACGCAGCTCAGCGAAGGTCATCACATCAATCTTTTTCGGATTTTCAATGATTCCCGGATCCGCGATCAAAAATCCCGGAACATCTGTCCAGTTCTCGTACAGATCTGCCTTGACTGCACGCGCTACGATCGCACCAGTCACATCAGATCCGCCTCTTGAGAAGGTGTGAATGTTTCCTGCATCATCTGCTCCGTAAAAGCCCGGGATTACCGCATTCTCCAGTCCGTGCAGACGCTCACCGAGGAAGAAATTGGTACGTTCATCCTCAAATACGCCTTCCTTGCTGAAGCGAACACCTTCTGCCGCATCTACAAATGTAAATCCAAGATAATCCGCAAGCAGGATACCGTTCAGATACTCGCCTCTTGATGCAGCGTATTCTTCTCCTGCTCCGGCCAGAAATGCTTTCTCCATCACTTCAAACTCTTTTTCCAGAGATACCTCCAGTCCAAGCGCGTCAATGATCTCCTGATAGCGTTCTCTGATCCGATTCAGGATCGGCATATATTCTTTGCCCATCTGCGCCTCGGCATAACACCAGAGCAGCAGATCTGTCACCTTGTCATCTCCGCTGTCTCTTTTGCCCGGTGCAGAGGGCACCACAAAACGTCTGGCCGGATCACTCTCTATGATCTGCTTCACCTTTCGGAACTGCTTTGCCTCCGCTAGCGAGCTTCCGCCAAATTTTGCAACTATAATTTTTCCATCCTGCATGCTGTTTCTCCATTTTCCTTTTCTATAGTATACGTGCTGCTGCACATTTCTCTCCATAATAAAAGATAACATTACTTCTTCCAAATAGCCACTGTTTTTCTTCTGCAACGATCATTTGGTCTGTTCGGATACGATTTCACCGAAGCAGCCTGCTACCTCATGCATCATATCTGCCAAACTCCGTGACTTTTCTTCCCCCAGATGAGCGATCAATGCTTCCGGCAAGCGAAGAATCTCTTCATGTACCTGTTCATAGCTCTGTATTCCGCCCGGTGTCAAAAAAATCTCCACATTTCGTTTGTCATTGACTGACCGTCTGCGCTCAATCTTGCCCTCCTGCTCCATCCGGTTCAGGATCACATTCATCTGCGGTTTGCGGATCTGCAGCTGCTCACACAAATGCGTCGCAGTCATCGGTTCTCCATTTCGTTTGAACTGCTTGTAAAGCAGGTTGCAGACCACTGCCTCATTGTAAGTCATCGTCTTGACCAGCCGTTCATTCCAGATTGTCATCGACATGCGCAGCCAGCCATCTAATAATTCCTCTTTCAGTTCTATTTTCTCGTTCATGCTTCCTCCTGCAGACTGTCGCTCACCGGACCAGCTGCTTTTGCTTATCTTACGTTAGTCTTTGCATTCTGTCAAGCCTTTGCCGGCAGGATGAACCGCTCGCTCTATCACGATTACCTTTCCAGTAAACGGCTGCTCCAGCTGACATTTCCATGCAAAGAGCTGGAGCTTTGCTGTCAATTTTTTTTGTTCCCGGTTGCTGTCACCATACAGACAGTCGCCGACCAGCGGAGCTCCGATGCTCGCCATATGTACACGGATCTGATGTGTCCGTCCGGTATCGATCCGCACACGCACCGTCGTATGATCACCATCCTGCTGCAGAATCTGATAATGTGTCACTGCACGCAGACCATCTTTTCGCACACACATCTGCATCAGCGTATTTTCCTTTGGGCCGATCGGTGCATCGATCGTGCACCAGTCTGCATCTTTTTTCGCTCTGTCTGATCCGGCATCCTCTGCTGCACAATGTGTCTGTGCCGGATTTCCCTGACAAACTGCCAGATATTCCTTCCAAAATCTGCCCTCTTCTTTTTGCTGCCAGAGTCTTGCTGCTGCAATCTGATTCTTTGCGAATACAACAATCCCGCTGGTATCCCGATCGAGCCGTCCGATGCTGCGGATCGCTGCCGTTTCCTGCTTGCGCAAAAAGTAAGCATGCAGTTGATTCGTAAGGGTATCTTCATAATGCCCATGTGACGGATGTACGACAAGACCGCTCTCCTTCCACACAGCGATCAGATCTGCATCCTCATAAAGGATCTTTAGGCTGCCTTCCGTCGGAACCAAATGACCAGATTGCCGTTCTGCCGCTTCCAGCCGGATGGCCAGCTCTTCTCCTGCCTGCAGCACTCGGTTCACACGTACCTTCTCTCCTCCGACGCAGAATCCATCCGGCAAAAACTTCAGGCGGCTGATCTGGGCCCTCGTAAAATGCAGTTTTTGTCGCAGATACCGTTCCAGTGTCAGCCCTGCATCTGTTTCTTCTATTATATAATATAATCGTTTCGATTCCCGCTGTCTGTATACTTCCGTCATTCCACTGCCTTCCTCATGCCCTTTTCTTCGTCTATTATAAACGGATTCCGGAAGAACTGTAAAGCGCTGCTTCCGGAATCCATACACCTTTATTCATCTTTCATTTTCGGATCAAAGATCCAGCTTGCCAGATAAGAAAAAATCAGTGCCCCGCTGATCCCGGCTGCACTCGCTTTGAAGCCGCCCAGAAACAGGCCCAGAAGTCCATGCTCATCCACGGCTTCCCGTACACCCTTCCAGAGTGTATTGCCAAACCCAAGGAGCGGAACCGATGCCCCCGCTCCCGCAAAATCAATCAACGGCTGGTAAATCCCGACAGCGCCGAGCACTGCTCCCAGACAGACCAGGATCACCATAACCCGCCCCGGCAGCAGCTTCGTTTTTTCCAGCAGAATCTGCACCAGTGCACAGATCAGTCCGCCTACCCAGAATGCATTGAAATAATCCATAATCTTACTCCTCTCTCAGATCTTTATACATGCTCCAGCACAACGCCGTGTGCGATTCCCGGTACACTCTTGCCTTCATTGAAGCTTACCTTGGAAAGCAGGGCTCCAGTCGGCACAAACAGAACGCGTTTCCAGATTCCCTTGCGCAGCTTCGGCAGGATCATCGCAGAAAGTACGACTGCCGCACAGCCGCAGCCGCTTCCGCCGGCATGTGTATCCTGCCGTTCGGAATCATAGATTTCAATTCCGCAGTCCATATGCTGCTGTGAAATGTCAACGCCCTTTTTCTTCAGAAGATCGATCAGGATATGCTGTCCGACTGTGCCAAGGTCTCCCGTGATAATCCTGTCATAGTCCGATGGCTGTCTGCCAAAATCGATGAGATTCTGACGGATCGTATCTGCTGCGGCCGGTGCCATACAGGCTCCCATGTTCATATTGTCCTTGACGCCCATATCCACAATTTTGCCCGGTGTCACACCGCTGACCTTCACATGACCGCCCTTGGCGGCAAGTACAAAGGCTCCGCTCCCTGTGACCGTCCAGGAAGCCGATAGGGGACGCTGATTCCCATAGCCAAGCGGAAACCGAAACTCCTTTTCTGCACTTCCAAAATGGCTCGAAGTCAATGCAGCCGCATAATCCGCATAGCCGCCCGCCACCGTCATCGCCGCCAGCGCCAGCGATTCCCCGCAGGTCGAGCAGGCACCATAGAGCCCGAACAACGGAATATCGGTCTCCCCATTTCCAAAAGAAGTCGCAATCAACTGTGCCAAGAGGTCTCCACCGAATAGATAACGAATCTGCTCCGTCGTCAGGTTCGCCTTGCCAACCGCTGTCTGCAATGCTTCCTTCTGCATCGTACTCTCTGCCGCTTCCCACGTATCTTCTCCAAAATCCGCTGTCGGTGCCACAAGATCGAACCATTCGCTGAGCGGTCCCTCTCCTTCTTTGGGTCCGACCGCTGAAGCGCTGCTGATAATGTAGGGTGCTTTCTGAAATTCAATGCTCTGCTTTCCTGTCATCTGATTGATCATCATAGTTTTCCTTTCCAGGGCAATATAAAAGAGAGACAACTGCCTTTTTGCATTATTGTCTCCCTCTTCGTTTGTTTTATTCATGTTCTGCGATCGCCGCTTCGATCTGTGACTTAACCATTGCTGCGATCTCTGTTGTCTTCATATCCTGATATGTTTCATAGACGATTGGTTTCAGAATATATGCCTGTACCCGGACGCGTTTGATCGAACCAGTATCAAATGCTTTGTAGGAATCGATCAGTGCAACCGGTACGATCGGGCATTTTGCCTTTTGTGCACTCTTGAATGAACCGCCCTTGAATGGAAGGAGCCGATTGCCTTCTTTGCTTCTGGTACCCTCCGGGAAAATGATAAAATTCTTTCCGTTTTTGACTTCCTCTGCTACCTGCAGGATTACCTTCATGCCCTGTCTTGCATCGGAACGATCCAGTCCGATTGCGCCCATGCAGGCGATGACCTGTTTCAGAAGCGGAACATTCTCCAGTTCCTTCTTCATCACCACAGATACCGGCTCCTTCATTGCTTTGACGAGAACCAGTACATCAAACATTCCCTGATGGTTTGGGAATAAGATATATCCATTTTTTTCCGGAAGATTTTCAATTCCGTGGATTTCGAGATCTACACTTCCGTTTTTCATCGCATAATCGTCGATCTCTTTGAGCAGACCATAGCGTTCTGCCTCTGTATAACGCTCCGGATGTGCGCCCATCCGCAGCAGTCGGATCAATAAGCCCGGCACATGCCAGATACTTCTTATGATCATCATGATAATTCTCTTCATCAGACTACCTCCATCTGAACAGGAAGAGGACCGTTCGCACTGTCCACGAACCGTCCTCTCTTATGTTTGCTTAATTGCCTGTAACACTTGTCGCGTACAATTCTCCGCTCGGTGTCGTATTGGAATAATCGATCGTTGCAGAAACATACAGGCCTTCATAAATGCCGTCACTCGTCGTCATTGCAGCATCTGATGTATAGATTACATATGTGTTGCCATCGTCGCCCTGCACCGTGATCGTGTTCATCGAAGCACTTGTGATCGTACCGCTGATCGTACCGGTTCCGGTATTGGATGAGCCGCCTGTACTGCTTCCGGTATTTCCTCCGGTGCTGCCGCCTGTACTGCCGGACGGTGCAGATGAGCTGATATACGACTTGGAAATATATCCAGTCGATCCATTGACAGAAACGACGAACCAGTTGTCCGTCTCACCAATGACACTGACGGATGTACCATTGCCGAGGCTGACAACTACATTGCTGTCGGTACCCGGCTGTGCCCGAAGATTGACATCGGTTGTCGTATAATACTGATACGATGTACCATAATCCACATAGCTGTTCAGCTCCGCGCTGATCATTGTACCGCCTGATGCTGCCGGCTGTGTCTCCTCAGTCTGCTCTGTCTGTACCGGTGTATTCACCAGAAATGCCTTGTTGATATAACCGATATTGCCTGCGATATTGACCTTGAACCACTGGGAAGTCTCACCGACAACGGTAACCTTGTCACCTGTGTTCAGAGATCCGAGAACATCTGCTTCCGTGCTCGGCTCCAGACGGATATTCACCACATCATTCGCATACAGCTCTGCTGTCGTTCCATAATCGGTAAGTGTCTTCAGCTCCGCTTCTGCAGCTGCACCGCTTTCAGACTGTGCAGTCTCTGACTGGCTGCTCTCAGACTGATTGACAACCGTACCCGGAATCGCACTGAATACGCCATTACGCACAACACTGAAACTCTCGACTGCTTTCTTTACTGCTTCGAGCAGAACCTTATTGTCATCCGTAACAGTACCAGAAATCACATATGCCTCATTCTCAGCAAGAATACCATAGGTGATCGCATAGGACCACATACTGGTGGAATTGTACTTCACTACGTACTCATACGTATCCAGTGTACTGGAACTGCGTGTCTCAAATTCGACTACATCGAATGCATTCGCTGCTGTATACTGCTTGGAAAGGCTTGTCTTGAGCGCCTCCTCCGACTCAGCAACATTGAGATTCTTCATCGCCGTCGCATCTGATGCATGTACGATACTGATCATCGCAGCCGATCCGGATGAAAATACACGCATTTCGTCTGCATCCTGCGTTACCTTCCATGTACTGTCCGGAAGTGTAATCCGGATCGTCTTATCCTGTGATGTATAAGCAATATCTGTCTTCAATTCTGTTTCCGTTACTTTTTCAGTCTCGGTCTCTGTCATTTCCGGTGTTTCAGACTGCGTTTCTGTCTCCGTCTGAACCTGTACATCTTTCTTGAGAAGACTACAGCCGGTTCCAAGGCTCACTATGGCCAGTGACAGCGCCAGAGATACCAGAATCTTCACTCTTCTGTTCAACATGTCACACCCTCCATTCTTAAATACCATCTTCCTATAATAACACGCATCCTCAAATTACGCAAGTCACATACTGATAATTCACATTTTGCAGTGCATTTTTAATATTTTTGTAACCTTCAGAACCTTATTCGGATCGCTTTCTCCGCCTCTGACAGCCTCTGATCCAGTTCTCTCTGTGTCAAAAGCGAAGTCTCGGCCCAGTTGCCGGCAGTACAGTTATCCAGACTCGGTACAAGTCCCGTCAGGCGCTGCATCCATTCATATTCATCATAGAGTCCCTGGCTGTGCGGAACACAAAAAGCCCCAGCATCACTTCCTAGCGCAATCCTGACCCCCAGTTCAAATCCGCGGCGAATCGTATCACCCTGCCGTTTCCGCAGACGCATCAGCCCTTCATCATCAAATCGGCCGCTTCCGA
>CAZEPO010000052.1:0-12262 GCA_964514125.1 uncultured Lachnospiraceae bacterium | reverse complement strand
AGACTGTTGTTCCTGAGTTTTTTACGTCCAATTATCAATGGAACCGGTCATTATGCGGTGGAACCGCAGACACGCAAAAATATGCGGATGGATGTGCAGGTGTTTTATGGTTCGGAAGAATTTATTGTGGAACTGAAGATCTGGCATGGCATGAAATACGAGGAAAAAGCCTACGATCAGCTGGTGGATTATCTGGAGGCGCGTGGAGTACAGAAGGGGTATCTGCTGAGCTTTTGCAGTAATCAGAGTCAGCCGTATAAAGTTAGAGAGTTTCCATATCGGGGACATGATATTTTTGAGATTGTGCTTATGTACAATTAAAACATAGGCTAAACAGATACAAGTATAATAATGATGACATGAAAGGAGTACCCTATGAAAGTACTGGTAACTGGTGTCGCTGGTCAGCTTGGCCACGATGTAATGAATGAACTTGCAAAGAGAGGATATGAAGGTGTTGGATCCGATGTTGCTCCTGCATACAGCGGGATCATGGATGGTACAGCAGTGACCACAATGCCGTATGTGCCGATGGATATCACAGATCAGGCGGCGGTAGAACGAATCATCACGGAACAGAATCCGGATGTGGTTGTGCACTGTGCAGCGTGGACGGCAGTCGATCTGGCAGAGGATGATGACAAGGTTGCGAAGGTGCGTCTGGTTAATGCGACTGGCACAGAGAATATCGCAATGGTTTGCAAGAAGCTGGACTGCAAGATGGTTTACATTTCTACGGATTATGTATTTGATGGACAGGGCACAGAGCCGTGGCAGCCGGACTGCAAGGATTACAAGCCGCAGAATGTTTACGGACAGACGAAGCTGGAAGGCGAGCTGGCAGTAGCTAATAATCTTGAAAAATATTTCATTGTGCGTATTGCATGGGTATTTGGTGTCAATGGCAAAAACTTTATCAAGACGATGCTTAGTGTAGGCAAAAATCATGATGTGCTGACAGTTGTCAATGATCAGATTGGTACACCGACTTACACATATGATCTGGCACGTCTGCTGGTGGATATGATCGAGACAGAGAAGTATGGCTATTATCATGCGACCAATGAGGGCGGCTATATCAGCTGGTACGAATTTGCATGTGCGATCTTTGAAGAAGCTGCTGCACTTGGATTTGAGGCATATGATGCAGAGCATCTGACTGTGAAGCCGGTGACGACTGCAGAGTATGGTGCGTCCAAAGCAAAACGCCCGTTCAACTCCAGATTGGACAAGAGCAAACTGATCGAGAATGGATTTGAACCGCTGCCGACTTGGCGTGATGCATTGAAGAGATATCTGAAAGAGATTGAGTTTTAAGAAGAAATCCGCTATACTGTAGTAAGCAAAACGCCTGCTTCAGTAGGCGGATTTTTTGAAGAGATTGAATTGGACGAAATAGAGGTGAGAATCGATGGGAATGTATCGGAACGCAGAAAATCAATATAAAAGGTTCTTCTCAAACGGAATTATGACGGCCGCTGTCTTTCTGGCCGCCGTGCTTTGTGGGTTTGTCTTACTTTGTGCAGTTTATGCATTGCCGTCGGGCAGAGTGCAGGCTAACGTGCGGATCAGTGCGGAGAATATGCTGGAGGAAGGGCTGTATCATCAGATGATCACAGGCAAGGAGTCGACGAAGCTGGACAATTTTACGGATGCATTGATGATGCTGACGGCTTCTTATGGCGGCGATGAAGGTGTGATCGACAAGGCTGTGAACAATTATGAAACGAGGCTGAAGGACGGGAATCTGATCGAAGCGTGCAAGGTCAGCGGACTGGAGATGCCGGACGGTACGACCAAACAGCATGCGTATGCGAGATACTGGCATGGGTACGTGGTGCTGCTGAAGCCGCTGCTGGCATTTTTTGAACTCAATGAACTGCGTGATCTGAATCTGTTTCTGGTCATGGGAGAAATCTGTGTGACAGCTGTATTGCTTTATCAGGCAGGCAAAGGGCGGTTTGCAGTTCCGTATCTGCTTGCAGTCTGCTTTATCAATCCGATGGCTGTAGCATCATCGCTGCAGTTTTCAACGATATTCCATACGATGGCACTGGCGCTGTTGGTTATGCTGATGTTGTGGAGAAAATCCTGGTTTCGGGAGCATATTTGGCTGTATTTTATGCTGGTAGGCATGCTGACCAGTTATGTGGATCTGCTGACCTATCCGGTTGTGGCGCTTGCATTTCCGGTGATCCTGTTTTTGATTCTGGATGAGCAGCCGCATTTTTTGCGTGGTGCAGTCGATGTGATCATGAATTCTGCATTTTGGTGTGTAGGATATGTTGGCATGTGGGCTTCCAAATGGCTGCTTTCGTCGGCCTTGATGCGGAAAAATTATATTACAAAGGCGATGGAGACGGTGAAGCTGCGCTCAGGAGATACTGCGTTTGAGCAGGAACTGACTGCAGGACAGGTGCTTGGATCGATGTTTGGATTTTTGAAGGGAAGCAGTTTTTTGGTGCTGTTTGTCCTTTTGCTTGTTGGTGCGTTGGTGCTGTTGGTTCGCAATGGGATCCGGCGTGAGCGGTTTGCTTCGGCGGTATTGCTGCTGGCGGTTTCTGTTTATCCGATTGTTTGGTATCTGGGAACGAAGAATCATTCTGCGATACATGGATTTTATACGTATCGAGGTGTGAGTGCAGTTCTTTTTGCAGCAGGATCTGCGGCTATGATGCTCAGTGCAGATTTACAAAATAAAAATAGGGTCAGGGCAAAGTCGTGACCAAAGGGAGTACAGATGGATAAGTGTGCGGTATTGATACCCTGTTATAATGAAGAAAAGACAATTGAAAAAGTGGTAAATGACTGGCGAAGGGAGATTCCGGAGGCAGTGATTTATGTTTATGATAATAATTCTACAGATCGAACGGCAGAGCTGGCAGTCCGGGCAGGAGCTGTGGTGCGTCATGAGTATGCGCAGGGCAAGGGGAATGTGATCCGGCGTATGTTCCGGGAGATTGATGCACAGTGTTATCTGATGGTAGATGGTGATGATACGTATCCGGCGGAATATGGACGGCAGATGATGGAGCAGGTGCTGGTGAAGCAGGCGGATATGGTCGTGGGTGATCGACTTTCTTCGACGTATTTTGAAGAGAATAAGCGTCCGTTTCACAATTTCGGCAACAGTCTGGTACGCGGTTTGATCAACAAGCTGTTTCACAGTGATATTCAGGATATTATGACGGGGTATCGTGCGTTCAGCTATCTGTATGTGAAGACGTTTCCTGTGCTGTCCAGAGGATTTGAGATTGAGACTGAGATGAGCATTCATGCGGTTGACAAAAATATGAGGATCGAACATCTTGTTGTCGAGTACCGTGATCGGCCAATGGGGAGCGAATCCAAGCTGAATACGTATTCTGACGGTCTGAAGGTGCTGAAAACGGTTGCACGTTTGTTTAAAAATTATAAGCCGATGAGCTTTTTTGGATTGCTGGCAGCAGTGCTTACTGTGATTGCAGCAGCGCTGTTCGTTCCGATTTTTGTGCTCTTTTTGCAGACTGGAGAAGTTCCGAATTTTCCGACGCTGATCGTCAGCGGATTTGTAGCGATGGCTGCGATCCAGTCATTTTTCTCCGGCATGATCCTGTCTTCGCAGGCCGAAAAAAGCCGGCAGGAGTTTGAAATCTGGCTGCATGAGGCACATGAGCGTTATCTGTCCAAGCTAGAGATGAAGTGAAAATGAGAAGGTGCTGTATCATTTGCAGCATCTTTTTCTTTTTTGCTTGACATACTATGCATAGAATAGTATATTAAACATAACATGCAATGCATAGTATCTGATGTGCGGGTGTTAGTGATACAGAAAAAGGAGGAATTCGCATGGATGTACAGCGAAAGAAAGGGATTATTGAAGTCTGCGTATTGGCAGTGTTGAAGAAAGGGCCATCCTACGGTTATATGATCATTCGGGAGCTGGAGCAGTGCCTGGAGATTTCGGAATCGACGTTATACCCGATTCTGAAGCGGCTGGAGCAAAATGGCAGTTTGAAGACTTATCGGCAGGAATACAATGGAAGAATACGGAAATATTATGAACTGACAGCAGAAGGGCAAAGCAGAATTGATGCATTTTTGGATGAGTGGGACGAGATGCGCAGTCTGTATCGATTTGTATCAGAGCAAAACGAGATGACACAGGCAGTTCCGGAGAAAAATGCAGATACAGAGCAAAGTGCTAGTGCAGAGCAGAACGCAGTTTCAGATTTAAGTGCAGATACGGAACAGAATACAGAACCAGAACAGAAAATGGAGAATGAGTCAGATGGTACCGCAGCGGAGGAGGAAATGAATTTATGAAAAAAGAAGAGTATTTGAAAAAACTGAAATATCAGCTGATCGATCTGCCGGGGGAGGATCTGTCACAGATTGAGGATTTTTATGAGGAACTGATCTATGACGGACTTGAGCAGGGATACACCGAGGAGGAGATCTTGAATCGTCTGGAAGCACCGGAGGATGTAGCGAGAAAGATCCGTGCGGAATACGGCGGCCTTGTGGTCTACACGGCCAAGGCCAAAAGCAGAGAATCCAAGCATCAGGAATATGAATCTTCTGAGATGATCCATACCGTGAAGGTTGAGAGTGAAAATCTGCGGATCCGTGTGAAAACAGTAGAAGATGGACCGGTTCGGGTATATTTTAAGCCGCGTGAAGGACAGGATCAGGTAACCTTTGAGGAGAAGGAAGGCGTATTCTTTTTCAGACATGAGATGAAAACCAAGAATCCAATTTACCGGAATTGGCTGAGTCTGTTTCTGGACAGCAGTGTTTTGATGCTGGAGCTGCCGGTCAATTTTTCCGGAAGGCTTGAACTGGAAACAACCAATGGATCGATCAGTGTCAGAGGACTCGGCAATCTTTCGCAGGGTGAGATCAACAGCTGCAACGGCAAGATCCGAGTAGAAAACAGTCAGGCGGAGGAGCTTACGATCAAATCAAATAATGCAAGAATTGAGCTGGTTAATGTGCGCGGAGAACGATTGGATGCATCAGCCGGGAATGGAATGATCTCGGTGAAGGAGTGTCGTTTCCAGCAGAAGCTTTCTCTGCAGACACAGAATGGAACCGTGACCGGCCGAAATATCATCAGTGATGATATCTCTATGCAGACCTGCAATGGTTTGATCAGCGGAACCGTGATCGGCAATCGCAATGATTATAATATCTGTAGTACGACCAGGAATGGTTTCAACAATCTGGAGAATATTCATGAAGCTGACCGTACCAAGACGCTATTGGCCAAGACGCACAATGGCCGCATCCAGATTGAGTTTACATTGTAAAAACAGAAAATTTATGCTATGATAAGGGAGCTGCCGCAGGGAACTGCGGCGGCTCTTTAAAATGAAAAAATATGCACATCTGTCTGGATGTGATGATGGAGGCAAGTATGAGATACGTTGATTATATTATGGAGACGGTACAGAAGTTTTTGGCGATTCCGAGCCCGACTGGCTTTACTCAGCAAGCAGCAGCGTTTGCTATGGATGAATTGAAACAGATGGGATATGAGCCGCATCTGACACGCAAGGGAGCCGTACTGACTGAGCTGACAGCAGGATCATGCGGATCTGAGAATGCAGAGCCTGGAGAAGGTGCAGTACTTTTGGCAGCACATATGGATACGCTTGGCGCTATGGTAGAGCAGATCAAGGCAAACGGACATCTGAAGCTGACACGAGTAGGCGGGCTGATGCCGAATAATACAGAAGGTGAAAACTGCCATGTACACACGAGAGACGGACGTGTTTACGATGCGACTTTCCAGCTGGTGAATCCGTCGGTTCATGTCAACGGCGAATATGACGATACAAAGCGCAGCTATGAGACGATGGAAGCGATTGTGGATGAGCTGGTTTCTGATCGTGCAGGAGTGGAAGCACTGGGAATCTGTAATGGTGATTTTGTATCTTTTGAACCGCGTACAGTTGTGACGGAAAGCGGTTATATCAAGAGCCGTTTTTTGGATGACAAATTCAGTTCCTGTATTTTGCTTGCATTTGCGAAGTACCTGAAGGAAGAGAAGGTGGTGCCGAAACGCCGTATTTATATGATGCTGACAACCTATGAAGAGGTTGGTCATGGATGTTCGGCATCTATCCCGGAAGATGTAGAAGAAATCCTCTGCCTGGATATGGGATGCGTGGGAGAAGGGCTTACCTGTGACGAGACAATGGTTTCAATCTGTGCAAAGGATAGCCGCGGACCATATGACTATCAGGTAGTATCGAATCTGATCAAAGCTGCAAAGGAGAACGACATTTCATTCGCTGTGGATGTGTATCCGCACTATGGCTCGGATGCAGATGCTGCGCTGGCAGCAGGCTATGATGTGCGTCACGGTCTGATCGGCCCGGGCGTTTTCGCATCACATGGATATGAACGCTCCCACAGACTTGGAGCGGAGAATACGTTCCGCTTGCTGTGCGGTTATCTGGTCTGACACAGAGCGGAGAGGGCTGCGTATTTTACAAAAGAGGAATTTGAGGAGATATTATGGTAAAAGAAACGATTACAGTAACAAACAAGTCGGGATTTCATCTGAGACCGGCAGCAATTTTGGCAAGGACGGCAGAGAAACTTACATCCAGGATCACGATCCTGCATGAGGATAAGCTGATCAATCCGAAGAGTGTATTGTTTCTGATGAGTGCCGGTATTGTAAAGGGTACTACGATTGAGATTGTCTGCGAAGGTGAGCATGAGCAGGAGGATCTTCAGGTGATGCTGGATACGATTGCAGGCGGCCTTGGTGAGGAAGAATAAGATGCAGGAGGGTGCACCATGAAAGTCTGGACAGTGCCGCGGGTAGATTCGGAAGGTTATGCAATAGCGCCTGTATTTGTACTGAGAAAGATGGAATTTATGCCGGAGCAGCGTGTGATCGACCCGAATCATGCCGAGGCGGAAATCAGACGTTACGAACTTGCAGTAGAAAAAGTACAGCAGGATCTTATGGAACTTTCGGCGCGGGATGATATCTTTTTTGCACATTCTGTGCTGGCCGGTGATATGGCGCTGCATGACGGTGTTGCAGAAAAAATCGGTCATTCGCTGATGAATGCGGAGTCTGCACTGCTGACGGTAGGCGAAGGCTATGTGCGGATGTTTGAAGCAATGGAAAAAGAATATATGCGTGAACGGGCGACTGATCTGAAGGATGTGATGTGCCGAATCCTGATGGCACTGCAGGGAAGAGAAGAGACGATGGTGGAAGCACCGGAGGAGGCGTATATTCTGGCGGCCAGAGATCTGACGCCGTCTGATACAGCAAAACTCAATCTGGAGCATGTTGCAGGTATTGTAATGGAAGAAGGCGGGATTACCAGCCATGTTTCGATCATTGCGCGAAATTATGGAATTCCCTGTCTGGTAGGAGCAGGAGAGCTGCTTTCTGATCTGCAGCAGGGATTGGTTGGAATTGTAGATGCACAGCTGATCAAAGCTGCAAAGGAGAACGACATTTCATTCGCTGTGGATGTGTATCCGCACTATGGCTCGGATGCAGATGCTGCGCTGGCAGCAGGCTATGATGTGCGTCACGGTCTGATCGGCCCGGGCGTTTTCGCATCACATGGATATGAACGCTCCCACAGACTTGGAGCGGAGAATACGTTCCGCTTGCTGTGCGGTTATCTGGTCTGACACAGAGCGGAGAGGGCTGCGTATTTTACAAAAGAGGAATTTGAGGAGATATTATGGTAAAAGAAACGATTACAGTAACAAACAAGTCGGGATTTCATCTGAGACCGGCAGCAATTTTGGCAAGGACGGCAGAGAAACTTACATCCAGGATCACGATCCTGCATGAGGATAAGCTGATCAATCCGAAGAGTGTATTGTTTCTGATGAGTGCCGGTATTGTAAAGGGTACTACGATTGAGATTGTCTGCGAAGGTGAGCATGAGCAGGAGGATCTTCAGGTGATGCTGGATACGATTGCAGGCGGCCTTGGTGAGGAAGAATAAGATGCAGGAGGGTGCACCATGAAAGTCTGGACAGTGCCGCGGGTAGATTCGGAAGGTTATGCAATAGCGCCTGTATTTGTACTGAGAAAGATGGAATTTATGCCGGAGCAGCGTGTGATCGACCCGAATCATGCCGAGGCGGAAATCAGACGTTACGAACTTGCAGTAGAAAAAGTACAGCAGGATCTTATGGAACTTTCGGCGCGGGATGATATCTTTTTTGCACATTCTGTGCTGGCCGGTGATATGGCGCTGCATGACGGTGTTGCAGAAAAAATCGGTCATTCGCTGATGAATGCGGAGTCTGCACTGCTGACGGTAGGCGAAGGCTATGTGCGGATGTTTGAAGCAATGGAAAAAGAATATATGCGTGAACGGGCGACTGATCTGAAGGATGTGATGTGCCGAATCCTGATGGCACTGCAGGGAAGAGAAGAGACGATGGTGGAAGCACCGGAGGAGGCGTATATTCTGGCGGCCAGAGATCTGACGCCGTCTGATACAGCAAAACTCAATCTGGAGCATGTTGCAGGTATTGTAATGGAAGAAGGCGGGATTACCAGCCATGTTTCGATCATTGCGCGAAATTATGGAATTCCCTGTCTGGTAGGAGCAGGAGAGCTGCTTTCTGATCTGCAGCAGGGATTGGTTGGAATTGTAGATGCACAGCAGGGGACGTTTTATCTGGAGCCTTCGGAAGAGATTTTCGATGAGTACCGGAAGAAACTGTCGCTTTGGCAGCAAAATAGAAATGTATTGCAGGAGGTCAGTGTACTTCCGATCACAATGCCGGATGGCCGCGAAGTACAGGTCTGTGCCAATGCAGGCAATTTGGCGGATATTAGAAAAGCGATGCAGTGCGGTACCGATGGTGTCGGACTTTTGCGCACGGAACTGATCTATATGGAAAATGATCATTTTCCTACAGAGGATGAGCAGTTTGCATTATATCGACAGGCCTTGGAGCTTTTGGATGGAAGGGAACTGACGATTCGGACTCTGGATATCGGAGGCGATAAGCAGCTTCCGTATTTGGATATGCCGATCGAGCAGAATCCATATCTTGGCTGCCGTGCAATCCGGTGGAGCCTGATGCAGAAGGATGTATTCAAAATGCAGCTTCGTGCACTGCTTCGTGCAAGTGCCTTTGGAGCGGTACGGATTATGTATCCGATGCTGGTTTCAATAGAAGAACTTAGAGAGGCAAATGCATTGCTGAAGGTCTGTCAGGAGGAACTGCGTGCAGAAGGGATTGCTTTTGATGAAGCGATTCGGGTCGGGATTATGATCGAGACGCCTGCAGCAGTATGGTTGGCGGAGGATTTTGCCGGACAGGTTGATTTTTTCAGTATTGGGACAAATGATCTGACGCAGTATATGCTGGCAGTAGACCGGGGGAATCCGAGAGTTTCCTCCCATTATAATACATTTCATCCGGCGGTATTGCGGGCAATCGATCATGTGATCCAAACAGCACATCGGCATGGAATCACAGTCAGTGTATGCGGCGAATTTGCCGGAGCAGAAGTGGCAATCCCGCTTTTGGCTGCAATGGGTGTGGATGAACTCAGTGTGGCGGCGGCCAGAGTGGCGGCGGTCAAACAGCAGCTTGCAGCGTGTGCGGCAGGCGTGCAGCAGATTAATCTGCAGGAGCTGCTCAGACAGAGCACAGCAGAGGCTGTCACAAATCTTCTGACACAGGATCAGAAGCAGAAATAAGAGACAGAATAATAAGGAGAACATGAATGCAAAAAGAAACCGGAAAGGGTAATTTTATCGCACTTCTTCCGATTGGAGTGTTTTTGGTCATTTATCTTGGCCTTGGTATTTTATTTGAATATGGAATGGCAATTCCGATGGGCTTTTATAATATACCGATTGTTGTGGCGTTTTTGATCGCACTTTTGGTTGCGTGTTTTCAGAACCGCGCACTGAGTTTTTCAGAGAAACTGGATCTGATGGCGGCGGGTGTAGGAGATAAAAATGTGATCACGATGATCCTGATTTTTATGACGGCAGGCATTTTTGTAGGAGTAGTCGGAAGGAGCAGTGCGGAGAGTGTCGCATATTTTCTCCTTTCGATCATTCCGGCACAGTATGCAGTCGTGGTGCTGTTTGTTGTCAGCTGTTTTGTTTCGCTGGCGATGGGGACTTCGGTTGGCACGATCACATTGATCACTCCGATCGCCATTGCAGTAGCAACCGGTTCGGGCTTTGAGGTGCCGCTCTGCATTGGAGCAGTCATGGGCGGTGCGATGTTTGGCGACAATCTTTCCTTTATTTCAGACACCACGATCGCAGCCTGCAATGGACAGGGCTGTGAGATGAAAGATAAATTCCGCGAAAACTTCGGTATAGCACTTCCGGCAGCAATCGTCACAGTGATCGTATTGCTGGTTCGCTCAATGGAAACAGAGGCAGCTGTACTGTCACACAACGGTTATAATCTGGTTCAGATTATCCCATATGTACTGGTTCTGATCGGCGGAATCATTGGATTTAACGTTTTTGTGGTACTGCTGGTGGGTATTGTGTCCGGTTCGGTCATTATGCTGGCAACCGGAGCGACTGCAGCGACAGAACTGCTTGCCAACATGGGATCCGGTGCAGCCGGTATGTACGAAACGACGATGGTTGCGATCCTTGTCTCAGCAATTTGTGCGCTGATCCAGGCATATGGTGGATTTACGGCGCTGTTGAATTTGATCAAACGCATTTTTAAAGGAAATAAGGGCGGTCAGCTTGGCATGGGTCTGCTGGTCGGCGTGATGGATATCGCGACCGCGAACAATACGGTTGCAATTGTTATGGCGAATCCAATCGCCAAGGAAATGTCTGAGGAGTATGGGATTTCTTCCCGTAAGGCAGCATCGCTTTTGGATACATTTTCGTGTGTATTTCAGGGTGTGATCCCGTATGGTGCGCAGATGCTGGTAGCTGTTTCTACGGCGATGGAGCTGGGACAGGAGGTGTCTGCATTTGACATCTTCCCACATCTGCTTTATCCGTATCTGCTGCTGGTGAGCTCTCTGATCTTTATTTTCTTTGTGGGCAAGAAATCAAATCAATAAGAAACAGAAAGGAAAGAATTCTATGAATTACATCAGTCATTTGATGGATGATGATACGATGAAGCAGCTGGCTAAGGAGACTGGACTTGGCATTGAGAGCATTGAATTTTCTATTTCAGAAAATCTCGATCACTTTGAACTGACGATGGCGCGCTATCGTCAGCGGCTGGAGCAGATGGGCAATCCACAGCTGACGCTTCACGGACCATTTCTGGATCTGAATCCGATGGCATTTGATTCACAGATTCAGCAGGTGACCATGAACCGCTATGAACAGGCATACGAAGCTGCGTGCAGACTTGGCGCCCAAAAGCTGATCCTTCATTCTGGATTTTTGCCGAGTGTTTATTTCCTGGAGGGCTGGGCAGAGCGGATGGCCGATTTTTATGACCGATTTTTGGAGCACAAGACAGATGAGATTCAGATCGTGATGGAAAATGTTCTCGATCCGCAGCCGGAGCCTATAGCAGAGGTAGCTGAACGGGTACAGCATCCGGCGTTTGGTATTTGTCTGGATGTGGGACATGCACACAGCTATTCAGAGGTACCGCTGGAGCAGTGGATTGACATACTCAAGCCATATATCACACATATGCACCTGCATGACAACTGGGGCGATCGAGACAGCCATATGGCAGTCGGTGACGGCAGCATTCCGTGGTCGGCTGTGAATACACTTCTGGCAAATGGAGTGGAATATACGCTGGAATGCAGAACGAAAGAAGATGTGCTGAAGTCTGTGAACGCATTGCAGGGATAGAAAGTCGGTCGTTTTTGGAGAAGTATTGAAAGCAGAATAAAAATCATTCATTGGAATGATTGGATAAGAAGAAAGAAGGAATGAACTGTGGATATACTGAGTAGACTGGACGAACTGCAGCAAAGAGCCTTGGCTGATGAAGTGATTCGGCAGAAGCTGATGGACACAAGAGAATCAGCGGAGCCGCTGAAAGCTTTTTGCGCAGCCGCCTGTGAGCTTGGATATGAACTGTATCCGATGGAGCTGATCGTGGCAGGAGAAGAGTTTCATGCACAGATGAAACGAAGCACCAACGGCGGCGGAGAAAATTCGCCGAAGCTGGAAGGCGAAGATGATTTTTATGAGCTGTTTCTGGCAGCATTAGAAACAGTATCATAGGCATATTATATTTATAATAAAGTATACTTTTTCGGAATCCTAACGCTCAAACAGAAAACAAAACAACGTCCACGCAG
>CAZEPO010000051.1:0-12500 GCA_964514125.1 uncultured Lachnospiraceae bacterium | reverse complement strand
AGAAAGTCCATGCTGGATGCAGGTATTGACTGCCCGCAGTCGATCCTGAATAAAATGAACCTCCCACGCATTAAACCCATTGAAACCATGTACACTGCTGTGCGTTGCAAAAATCATCTGTGCATACAGCCAGTGCAGCTTCTGTCTCTGCGTCCCGTAAATCAGTGGCCGATAGCCCTCCTGCTCCAGCCGTTTCCGATCCGGCGCATTCTGCCGGATCACATAAGCAGGCTCGACATCGGTATCTTTCCTGCTCTCCATATATTTGTAAAAATATTCCCCGCAGTCTCCGCCCTTATACAGCTTATCAAACGTAAGCCAGATATTTTTGCGGTGATACTTCGGATAAGCAAGCCAGTAGAAAAGACGCTGCACGAACATTTTTTTGGAACTGTTCGGTCCGGTCGGCATATGAGCAAGTACATTCAGCTCCTGCCTGATCCGCGCAAGTCTTCCGGCTTGGCAGATTTCAATTCCTTCTTTTTCGGTTCCGTTTCCCTGAAATCGAACCATATACGCTTCAAAGCACCAGTATGACCCACGCACCAGATTTGATATTCGTGACTGATAACGCGAGGTCGTGATCCGCAGCTTCTGTATCTGCTGTGCTTCTCTGAGACAGAACGCTATGCAATTCTGCTTTTGAAGCAGTTCCTTTGGAATTTCAAGATGGAACGCTATTTTTTCAAAAATCTTACCAAAAAAACGCACGCCGCAGAACCGGCTGCTCCTGCAGAGCACACAGCCCGAATCAGTCACATTATCGCCAAGTCTTAGCCCCCGCTCATTAAACTGAATACCAAAATCTCCGCCTCCGCTGACCAGAAACGGCTCTGCCGCTCCATCAATCTTCCATCTGTCCTCTTCATACTCCATCAGATGCAGCACAACCGGAAACGCTGTCTTGCCATGCGCATACTGCTCCTCGACAGACGGATATTTCAGCTGCAGAAACACAGATCTGCAGAATGCATGGATCTCCCGGTCGGCATGTACCTTTTTCTGCTGCAGAAACAGTCGATCTTCGATCATCTGCAGACACGCTCCGCACAATGTGAAATACCGTTCCCGCTGATCTTTGGTGAATGCGTTTTTGTCACGGTTGTCCAGATTCTGATAGAACTGCAGATGCAGCAGATACAATACCTGTGCCTGTATCAGAAGCGGAATCTCACCTGTGCTCTGCTGATAATGCTTCAGCAGCCGCAGCCCAAATTCCTCTGCGCAGGACAGATACCATGCCGCATCTTTCCACTGTGCACAAAATCCATTCTCCATAGAAAACGCGGACCTTGTCGCAAAGGAAGTCTGTTTCACCAGAAGGAGTCTGCTTTTTTTCAGCATAATACGATACTTGAAGGCTTCTGTCGTCCCAAATCCATAAGACAGATCAAAGGCTTCTTCCCTGATTGCCTCCGTACGAAAAACCATACCTTCCAGTACACCAGGCAATTTCTGAAGCTGCTGTACCTCTGTCAGATCGATCAGCTGCTCTGTTGCTTCTTTGGACTGCTTGCGCTTCAATCTGTCGACAACCGGCACCGCACAATCTGCCGCACCATCCGTTCGCTCCAGCCCTGCACACAGTTCCTGCAGCCCTGCACCGCCGTATTTTTCACCGGCCAGGACAATAGTTGTGAACTTCGTCTCCACAGCAGCAATCTGTTCCTGAAGAACCGGCCAGCAGGAATCTTTTTCTCCAAGCTCAAGCCAGCTGATCCGCTGATATCTGAACTGCTCTGCTATTTTTGTCTTCTTTTCCAGATAGTCATTTGGATAGATCACGGTCACTTGGACCTGTTGTTCCAGTGAAGAGGACTTCACACTCTCTGTTCTGTTTTCTTCCTTCCAGACAGATTCCAGCGTGCCCGTCAGATCTGCCTCTGGATCATTCCAGATTACAAATACTGTAACCATTCTTTATCCTTTCAAAAAGCACTTAATTCTTATTTTTTCGCTCGTTCTCTGCCAGCTCCAGTGCCGCTGCGATCACCTTATCCATATCATAATACTTATACTGTCCCAGTCTGCCGCCAAAGATCACCTTGTCTTCTTTTTCTGCCAACTGACGATATTTCTCATAAAGTGCAGTATTCTTCTCATCATTCACCGGATAATACGGTTCAATGCCCGGTTTCCACTCGGTCGAATACTCTCTGGAAATGATCGTATAATCCTTTGGATTTTTTCTTTCTTCCTGCGGCTCGAAGTGCTTATGCTCAATGATTCTGGTATATGGTACACTTCTCTCCGTATAGTTGACCACAGCATTTCCCTGATAATTCTCTTCCTCCAGCCGTTCGGTCTCAAAACGAACCGTTCGGTATTCCAGATGTCCGTAACAGTAATCAAAATATTCATCGATCATTCCCGTATAAATGATCTTCTCGAACATATCCGGATTCTGTTTGCGATAATCAAAGAAATCTGTATCCAGCATCACATCGATATTGTCGAGCAGCTTTTCAACGATCTGCGTATAGCCGCCCATTGGAATCCCCTGATACATATCATTAAAGTAATTGTTGTCATAAGTAAAACGAAGCGGCAGACGTTTGATGATAAATGCCGGAAGTTCCTTGCAGTCACGGCCCCACTGTTTTTCTGTATAACCTTTTACGAGTTTTTCGTAGACATCTTTTCCTACCAGAGACAATGCCTGCTCTTCCAGATTTTTCGGTTCCCGGATATCCAGCTCTGCAATCTGCTCCGCGATCTTATCTTTTACCTCCTGCGGTTTTTTCAGTCCCCACATCTTGGAAAAAGTATTCATATTGAACGGCAGATTGTACAGTTCATCGCCGTATACTGCAACCGGTGAATTGATATAATTGTTAAAAGTCGCAAGCTTGCTGACATACTTCCAAATCTTCGGATCACTGGTATGGAAAATATGTGCGCCGTATTTGTGCACCTGGATCCCGTCGACATTTTCCGTATAGATATTTCCGCCGATATGACTTCTCTTATCGATCACCAGACAGCGTTTGCCCTGTTTGGTCAGCTCTCTTGCACAAACTGCACCATACAATCCGGCACCGACGATCAGATAATCATACTTTTTGCCTTCCCTGCGCAGCTTCGCACGCTTTTCTTCTTTGCGCTCCCGAACCAGACGCTCCTGTTCCTCCTTGTAGGCATCACAGACCTCTGCAGACGGTCCGATCATACGAACCTTTCCTTTGTCCAGCCATACGGCATTGTCACAGAGGTTTTTGACGGATTCGATATTGTGTGATACATAGAGCAGGGTTGTTCCGCCTGCCAGCATTTCCTGCATACGCTCATTGCATCTTCTGCGGAAACGCATATCACCAACCTCCAGCACCTCATCTACGACCAGGATATCCGGATTGACCACGGTAGCCACGGCAAATCCAAGTCTTGCTTTCATACCGGAAGAAAAATTCTTGATCGGAGAATCCAGAAACTTTTTCAGATTGGCAAACTCCACGATCTCATCAAAATGTTCTTCCATAAATGCTCTGGAATGCCCAAGTACCATTCCGTTTAAGAAAATATTTTCCCGTGCAGTCAGATTGCCGTCAAATCCGGCACCCAGCTCGATCAGCGGAGCAATACTGCCGTTCACCTTGACACTTCCCTCATACGGCTTCAGGATTCCACTGATTGTCTTCAGCAGTGTTGATTTACCGGAACCATTGGAACCGACCAGTCCCCAGGACTCTCCTTTTTTTATCTGCAGATTGATATCCTGAAGTGCCAGAAACTCCTGAAACATCAGCTCATGCTTCACAAGCTTGATCGCATATTCCTTCAGATTATCCACCTTTTCACTGGCAAGATTAAAACGGATCTTCAGATCCTTTACTTCTACTGCGTATTTGCTCATGCTTTCCTCCTAAATATACAGTATAAATTTGTCCTTTGACCTCTGGAAGGACCAGACTCCCACGAACAGCATCAAAAATGCGATCAGCCAGCCACCCCAGAAAATACGCGGTCCCGGAAATCTTCCGTAGTAAACCATGTCACGGAACTGTGCTACATAATAGTACAGCGGATTGAAGCCCTTCACCAGAATCTGCAGCTTCTCCGGCAAAAATTCCACCTGGTACATGATCGGTGTCAGATACAGCCATGCAGTCAGCACAGCACTGTAAATATGCTGCATATCACGGAAAAATACATTCAGCTGCGCCAGGAAAAAACCAAGACCGCAGCAGAAAATATAAATCTGAGCGATTACAAGCGGAGTCAGCAGAAGCTCCCAATGGAACTTCGCACCGGTTGCGATCATAACGATCAGCAGTGCGCCAAACGAAAAGACCATATCCACCATACAGCTGGTCACCTTCGCCAGCGTAAAAATATACTTCGGCATATAGACCTTACGCAGCAGCGAGGCATTGCCCGTCACAGACTTCATCGCATTGGTCGTACTGGTCTTCAAAAAATCATACATCAGACGGCCAGAGATCAGATATACAGGATAATTTTCAATCTTCTTGCCGAGCATCGTGGAAAATACCACTGACAGGACAATCATGATCAGCAGCGGATTCAGGATACTCCACACATAGCCAAGAATACTTCTTCTGTATTTCAGCTTCAGATCACGCGCGACCAATTCTTTGATCAGATCCTGATATTTAAATAACGTCTTTATTCGGTATTTTAACAGATCCATAGTTTCCTCCAATTTATATTTATTTTTTCTCATCCTTATATTTTAACATATCCCCTCGCTCCTGTGAACACTAAAAATGCAGGTGAAGGTCTGCCCTTCGCCTGCATCTGCATTCTTTTTGATTTTATAATCCTGCATAGGTCTCAATGATTCCAAGCACAATCTGTACTGCTGTATCCATTCCTTCTTCCGTGATATGCTCATATGGACCATGGAATGCATAGCCGCCGGTTCCGAGATTCGGACACGGAAGTCCCATAAAGCTCAGTCTGGCTCCGTCTGTACCACCGCGCACCGGAGAAACATCCGGCTCCAGATTCAGTCTGCGCATCACTGCTTTTGCATGGTCGATCAGATGCATACACGGTTCGATCATCACAGCCATATTCTCATACTGATCTGTGATCGTCAGCGTCACCGTACCTGCTCCATATCGCTCATTCATTGTCTTTGCAATATGTTGCAGCGTCTTTTTGCGCGCAGCAAAGCTACTACTGTCATGATCTCGCACAATATAGGAAAGCTTGGCATGTTCCACACTGCCTTCCATATGACAGAGGTGATAAAAGCCCTCATACAGCTCCGTATGCTCCGGCCGTTCACAGGACGGCAGCATCTGATTGATCTCCATTGCCAGAATCGACGCATTGACCATCTTATCCTTCGCATCTCCCGGATGGATGTTCACTCCATTGATCTCAAACTCAGCGCCTGCTGCATTGAAATTCTCATAAACTACTTCTGTCTCAATCCCACCGTCCAGTGTATATGCAAAATCTGCTCCGAATTTCTGTACATCAAAAGCATCTGCTCCGCGTCCTACCTCTTCGTCCGGTGTAAAACCAATGCGGATTTTTCCATGCGGCTGTGTTCCGCTCAGGAGCTGCTCAGCCACAGTCATAATCTCTGCAATACCTGCCTTGTCATCTGCGCCAAGCAGCGTTGTGCCGTCTGTCGTGATCAGTGTTCTTCCCTTCAGAGAAGTCAAATGCGGGAACTGTTTCACGGAAAGTACTCTGCCGCTCGTACCAAGTGCCACATCTTCTCCGTCATAATTCTCTATGATCTGCGGATTTACATGCTCACCTGAAAAATCCGGTGCGGTATCCATATGTGCGATCAGACCGAGAACCGGCGCCTGTTCGCAGCCCGGTGTCGCCGGGATTGTCGCATATACATAGCAGTTTTCATCCACATGTGCATCTTCTGCTCCCAGTTCCTGCAGTTCCTTCACCAGTATGTTTGCCAAGTCAAACTGTCTCGCTGTACTCGGTGTCGAGGTGCTTTCCTCATCACTTGTTGTAAACACTTTTACATAATTCAAAAGTCGTTCTGCTGCTCTCATTTTCTATTCCTCATTCTCTGCAGCGCAGTTTCTCCCTGCCAAGCTGCAGATCTTATATTTTCTGTCTCTTGTTTTTTCTATGTTCTTGCTACAGCCAGTTCTTTCACCACCTCTGAGGCAAGGATCATACCTGCCACCGGAGGTACAAAAGAAGTACTGCCCGGTGTCGCTCTGCGGCTTGCTGGCGGAGCAAGGGGCTTCATCTGCACAACTGTCCCTTCCAATGCTGCATCTGTATTGGTTTGCTCTGTATTCTCATCAGTCTGTTCAGGCTGTCGGTTTTCTGCTTCAATTTTGATCGGTGTCAGCGGAAGCTCCTCGGAATATACCACCTTCAAATGCTTCACACCTCTTGCTTTCAGTTCCTTTCGCATAACCTTGGCGAGCGGACACACCTTCGTCTTGTAAATATCGGTCACCTGAAGCATGGCCGGATTCAGCTTGTTACCCGTTCCCATACTGCAGATGATCGGTGTCCCTGCTGCCTGTGCACGCATGACCAGTTCAATCTTGGCTGTCACCGTATCGATCGCATCGACTACATAATCATAGTCTGAAAAATCAAATGTGTCTGCATTCTCCGGCAGAAAGAAACACTCTCTTGTCCGAACCTCTGCCTCCGGATTGATCTGTGCGATCCGCTCCTTCATAACCTCGGTCTTGTATCTTCCGATGCTGCTCTCCAGCGCGATAATCTGACGATTCAGATTAGAAGGCGCCACCGTATCGTTGTCAATCAGTTCAAAAGCTCCAACGCCGCTTCGCGCCAGAGCTTCTGCAACATAGCCGCCCACGCCGCCGATTCCAAAAATCGCGACGCGGGATTTTTTTAACTGCTCCATACCTTCCGAACCAAGGAGCATCTCCGTACGGATAAAACGCTCCCGGCCGATCGGGTTCTGTTTCTGCATTTTGTTTACTCCTTCTACAGCAGGCCTCTGTTTTTGATATAGTTCTCGATCATATCCACAGAACCGTCGATACCGACTGAACTGCTCTCCAGACAAAGGTTATAGCTGCTTGCCATGCCCCATTTCTTTTCTGACTGGAAGTTATAATAGCTTGCCCTCTTTTTGTCAGTCTTAGTCAGCATATCCCGCACTTTTGCATCCGGCAGCTGGTATTCTTCTGCAATGCGCTCTGCACGGAAATCACTGTTCGCATGTACAAACACACTGACCAGCTCCGGACAGTCACGCAGGATATAATCCGCACATCTGCCTACGATCACGCAGGATTCCTTGGCCAGAGAACGAATCGTATCATAGTTCGCCTGATAAATCTGCTGATCGATTGTCGGTCCTGTATACATCACGGACGGGTAAATATCCATCACAATCGAATACAGCAAGCTGTTCGTCGGCTTCTCATCATAGCTCTCCAGAACTTTTTCGCACAAACCGCTCTGCTTCGCAATCAGCTTAATCAGTTCCTTGTCATAAAATTTGATGCCCAGCTTCTTCGCAAGCTTCTCACCAATCTCATGACCGCCGCTTCCAAACTGTCTTCCTATTGTAACAATCACCTTTTTTGCCATATGCGTTACCTCCCGTCTTCCTTCATCTTGCAAACTGAAGTATGTATTAAGGCCATAATTGTCAAAACGCCTGACGAAAATAATCTATGCCCCTTAAGTTAGTACCAGTATAGCATAATTTTCCTGATTCGTGCAAAAATATTTTCTGTATTTTCACTTTTTTCAGAATATGTTACACTATTGTATATATAAAAATAAGGAGGTACCCTATGACACCATTACAGAAACATTATGAAGCTCTGGCTGCTTCCGTCATCAAAGGACTTGAAAAAAGAAATATGGAAGGCTATTATTTTGCCACATCCAAGGAAGCTGTCGATCATATCATGACCCTGATTCCGGAAGGTTCATCTGTCTCCTGGGGCGGTTCCATGACCCTTGCTGAAACAGGCATGATGGATGCACTTCAGAATTCTTCCCTTACCAAGATTGACCGCAATACTGCTGCCACCCCGGAAGAAAAAAAAGTACTGGAGCGGCAGGCATTTTCAGCCGACTACTTCTTTATGAGCACCAATGCGATCACTGCAGACGGAGAACTCGTCAATGTTGACGGCAATGGCAATCGCGTCGCTGCCCTGGTTTACGGACCGGACCATGTCATGATCCTCGCAGGCATGAACAAGGTAACTATGGATGAAGACACTGCCATCAAACGTGTACATACGACTGCCGGACCGATCAACACACAGCGTCTGAACCTGAACACCCCCTGTTCAGCAACCGGTGTCTGTAAAAACTGTCTGTCCCCGGATTGCATCTGCGCCCACACAGTACTTACACGCTACAATCGAATCCCGGGACGGATCAAAGTATTCCTGATTGGAGAAACGCTAGGCTTCTAAATAACCTATCGGACATAGAATACCTTTTTTCAATCGGATGAAAACTAAAATCCCACAGCACTTTCGTTATCAAAAAACGAAAATGCTGTGGGATTTTCTATATCCAATTCTTATTTAACGCGATTAAAATCTTTTGCAAACAAAACGATATAATCATTCTCATCATAACGCTTCTTGCCCATGGATACCTTGCGCAGCAATTTATTCGAATGCTGAATTGCCTTGCTCACCATCTCGATCACATCAGAAATTGCCAGCACAGTACCGCCTGCGGCTGCCGCGGAAATCTTATCGTACAGCACCTCGAGTGCTTCTTCGCCGATCATATAATCCTGCTCATTCGCATAAATCTGCCCAAACATCGCAAGCTCTTCTACTGTATATACCGGAATGTAGATCTGTGATGTAAACTTCATCGTAAAGCGAGGATGACGCATCAGAAGCTCATGTACATATTCCTGCTCATCTTCCAGAATCACGATCAGTCCGTCTGTGCGGAACTCCATCGCTGTCGTAAGCTGCTCTATCGTATTCGGCTCCAGATCTCCTGCCTCTTCAATGATCAGCGTACCGCCTGCAATCTTGGCAATCGTAGCTGCGATGTCCTTACGGTTCAGATCTGCTGCATAGATCTTGGCAATCTTCATAACCTGGCTGCCTTTATCCTGTGCAATCGCCTTTGCAATATTCATTGCAAGTGTCGTTTTGCCAGAACCATGTGCACCGAAGATCAGGATATTGCCGCTGCGGGAGGTGCGGTCATCCCCTTTGGATTCTGCCTGAATGATCGCATTCGCAATCTGATCCTCCAGACCTTCGACCTCTGTGAATCCACTGAACATGCCTCTCAGATGCTGCGGAAGCATCAGATACTCTTCATCCTCATATTCATCATATGCGTCTTCTCCGTACATATCCTCATCGTACGCTTCTTCATAGGATTCTTCCGGATATGCTTCCTCAGAATAAGCAGCCTCATCATAGTCTGCTTCCATTTCCTCAAATACTGCAGCTTCCTGCACATCTTCTTCAACATACTCTGGCTCTTGTTCTTCCGTTTTCGCCAGTTCTGCCTCTTTGATCGTATCTGCGTATTCTTCCAGCCTTCTGCTCACTTCCTCTGTCGGAATACGGATTGTCTCCTCTGCGAGAATCTCCTGCTTCGCAGCTTCCATCAGCTCTTCTTTGGTTGCAATCCTGCGAGTCTGTCCAAGATCCTCCGGTTCTTCCTCTGTATAAGTCGGAAGAGAACTGCTCTTTTTCAGAAGCTTTTCCGGATGACTTGTGTACTGAAGCGCCTCGCGCTGCTGCTCGCTAAGACCTTCGGTGACAGCTTCCACAACCGTCTTCGGCATTTCAGTCTTCACCGGCACTTCTTCTGCCACAGCTTCTGGGAGCTCCGGTTCTGCTGCCGGTGTCTCCTCCTGCATCGGTTCCTCATCCATTGTGGTTTTCTTATCTCCCATTGAGAGCAGAATATCATCGATTGACAGCTTGCCTGCCTGCGGCTGCGGCTGTGCCTCCGGAATCTGCATCTTCTGAAGACTTCCCATCTTGGAATCCACGGATGCCGGAATATCTTCTTCCGCTACTTCGATTCGTTTGACTACACCGGAAATGATTTCCCGCATACTCTTGGCAAGTTCAACCTGACGGTCTTTGACCTCTTCTTCTGTTTCTTCATGAACTTCCGGAATTTCAGCCTGTTTCTGTGCTTTCATCGCAGATTCTTTCTGAATCCGGCGAACCTCTGCCGCAATCTTCTGTGTCTGTGAAAGCTCTGTATCCTGCGTTTCCGTCTCTTCCTGATTCTGTGCAGCCTCACGCTCCATCGCTTCTTTGTGTGCTGCTACCTCTCCGCCGATCTCCTTTTCTGTCTGTGCAATGATCGTAGCCGCGATCACTTCGCTGTCTGCACCCTCTATATTCTGGAGAACTGTTTCATCCAAACTCTTCTCTTCTGCTGCCGGCTCTGCTGCTTCCTGCATACATTCTTCATAAATCTGCTGCTGCTTCGGTGTCAGAGTCGTATATTTCTTTTTGAGTTCCAGCGCCTTCCGCACATACTTGCCTGAATGGAACCATAACACCAGATCATCACAGGCAGCAAAACATTTCTGCATATATCCTGCTTTCTGATACAAGATTGCCAGCTCATACGCCCAGCGCTCCGTATACTCCTGACCAAGATATTCCTCCAGGATCGCGATCAGTTCATCCAGAGAACTTCCTCTTCCCCGATAGATCTTATACTTCAGAATATATCGGTTGTTGTCGTGCGGCGCAGCCTGCACATACTCGGAATAATATTCAATCGCTTCATCATACTGCTGCAGAGCGGTTGTTACTTCTACCAGACGGTAAAGCACCGTTCTGCCTACCGGCGAACGACGATACGCGCGTACCAGAAGATTTTTGCTTTCTTCCAGTCTTCCTGCCGCCTCATAAATCTCACTGATCAGGCAAAGCGTTCTTGTATTGCGCACTCTTTTCCATTCTATCGTATCTGCCAGATTGGCGGCTTCTGCAAAATCCCCCTGATCTACCAGCTTATCAATTTCCTCCAGCTTGAGGTTATATTCATACTTATCCAATTTCTCCACCTCGTCACACTTTATTTAACGTTTAAAAAATAGTATATCTATCCCATGATAATTTTGTAATATTCCGCTTTAGTGTACCATACCTCTATTTTCTTGTCAAAAACAACCTGTCAGAAAAACACGTTTTTTGTCCTTCATTGAAACCACTTGATTTTTATGCTAAAATAATGCCTGTATTTTAAATAAACGAGGTTTATTCAAATGAATCATTACGATATCACAATCTTATACAGCTGCCGTTCCTCCGAGTGCAGCAGCATTCCGAAACAGACATTTCCGTCTGAACGGATCCAATTTTTAAACATAGCAGAAAAGGATCCTTATCATCCGCACAAAAATGCCCTTGCTGCCATTGAACAGGCACAGGGACAGTATACGATCATGCTTGATGAAAAGGATTCTTTTCCAACGGACTTTCTTGAAAAGTTATATATGGCTGCACAGCAGGAAAACTGCGTTTTTTCCATGCCGTCCTACAGCAGCCCTCTATCTCCGGCAAACGAAGAACGCTTCTCACTGCCAGGCCAAAAAGACGGTTTGATCGATACATCCAAATCTCCTCTGCTCTTTCCGACAGAGCTGCATGGTCTTCTGATTCAAACAGATCTGCTCAAACAGCATTTTCTTCCTGTCCAGCACCTCTGTGAACCAGAAAAACGCTGCATCTTATCAATTTTGAAACAATATCCGGCGTTCTATTATACCGCTTCCTGTACACTGAGCTGTGCTGAAATAAGAGAAAGCGACAACCAGCATTACCTCGGTGCTTATACAAGAGACTGGTATTTCAGACCATTCGAAGAATTTCTTCTTCCGCTCCTGAAAGAAGAACTGGCACAGTATAATCAGCCTTCTGCACTTTTGCAATGTCTGGCTGTCTATATGGTTCATATGCGTCTTTTTGCCAATATGAACAACCGCAACAAAGGTGTCTTATCCCGCGAAGAGGTTCCTTCTTACATGGAACTATTAACACAGGTTTATCAATATGTGGAAACGCGATACCTGACTGCTTCAGACTGCAGACCAGCATCTGCCAGTCTGAAAAACAAGCTTTTTGATCTCCGGATCAAAAAAAATGATTACGTCTATTACCCAGAGCTTTCCTGCGATACAGACACAGTTTCTTTTCTTGCAGATACCCATGAACTCACCCGGCTGTCTCAGGTACCGGTCCAGATTAATTTAATCGATTATCGAGGTGGTACACTTGAACTTGACGGCGGAATCGAAGACTGCTTTGCTTCCTCTGCTGCCACTGTCTGTGTCTGTTTTGACGGCAAACGATATCCTCTGGTCTATAACCAGCGCTATTCTCTGACCAAATGCTTTGGTATTACGTATTCCAGACTAAAGACCTTCCATGTATCGGTTCCTGTAGCCGACTCTTCAAAAGAAAGACTGCTTACCTTCCTCTTTATGGCAGACGGACGCGAATACCAGATGGATTTTTCTTTTCCATCGCACACCAGCCGCTTTTCCAAGGATTTCGTCTACGGCTACTGGAAATTTGACAAAT
>CAZEPO010000050.1:1409-12517 GCA_964514125.1 uncultured Lachnospiraceae bacterium | reverse complement strand
TCTGCGTCGTGGTCTGGAAGGTCTGGCAAATATCATCCGTTTTCAGTTCCAGCTTGATCCGTATGATAAAGAGACACTTTACCTGTTCTGTGGAAAACGCAATGACCGGATCAAGGGGCTTCTCTGGGAAGGCGATGGTTTTCTCCTTCTTTATAAGCGGCTGGATAATGGAGGTTTCAACTGGCCGCGAACCCAGCAGGAAGCACTGGAGATTTCACCCGATCAGTACCGCCTGCTCATGCAGGGATTTGAAATTGTTGCAAAACATCCGATACAGCAGATTTCATCCCCGCAAAAGGAACTGTGATCTTTTGTGCAATTCGCAGAAAATAAAAAATATTTTTCAGCAATAAAAATGCCGGAAGGCATCTGAATGACCGTGTTATCCACAGCACCGGAAAGAAGTTCCTTTCTTCGGATGACAAGGAAAGAAAGGGTTGTATTGTTATCTACCGTCATAATGACGAAGAGGACAAATGCCTGATGTGGCAGAAATACAGAAAAACAACTGAATACTGCTGACAAATCCCTGCTCATTCAGATCATCCTGAATCTTCAGGACCAGACGGACGCACTGACGAAAGAGATCCATGACCTGAACGATAAGATGCAGCTCATGCTGGAACAGCTTGTCCTTGCAAAGAAAAACCGCTTTGGACGTTCTTCGGAAAAAATGGAAGATATGGACCAGATCGCTTTCAAGGAAGTAGACGGAACTATCGTATTCTTCAATGAAGCGTTTACGTTATGTCATCAGCAGCAAATGGATATAATAGAATCAGCAAAGAAATTGTGGCAGACAATAATGAGAAATGCTATACTATATATAAGAAAGTGATTGTTATGATTAAGTATGGACAGACGAAGAACTGTTCGGAGCATTATAAAATCTCAGTATGTGGAAGGGAAGATGTAAGATGACAGAACTTATACTAAATGATGCAATTATAGAAAAAGTAGCATTAGAAGCCGTAAATTTAGTGAAAAAAAGTTTGGAAGATCAGTTGGTTAAAATAGTCTTATATGGATCTTGTGCACGAGGTGATTATCAGGAAGATTCAGACATAGATATAGCTTTGATTTTAAAATGCGATCGGGAAAATTCACAAAAATATAATGGCGATTTGGCTTATATTGCTACTGAGTTAGCAATGAAATATTTTGCAATTGTAAATTTTGTATGCCTTCCATATGCAGAATTTCAAGAAAAAAAAGAATGGTATGCGTATTTTAAAAATATTGAAAGAGAGGGCATTGTGTTATATGGATAAAGAATACTATGATGTATTGGCGAAGGTGCGTATTGAACGTGCAAAGGAACTGTTAGATGAAGCAATAGAATTGTTAGAAAAAGAAGCATACAAATCTGCAAATAACAGAGCTTTTTATGCTATTGAAAAAAGTGTGAAGGCGTTATTAGCGTTAAAGCAGATAGATGTAACGACACATAATGGTGTGATTAAGCAATTCAATTTTCTTTATATATTTAAAGGAGATGGAACATTTACAGCAGAAGACTATCAAAAGATTGCTAGAGCAGATCAAATAAGGAACGCATCAGATTATGATGATTTTTATGTAGCAAGTAAAGAAGAAACAAGACAACAGGTAGAAAATGCGAAAGATATAGTAGAGAAGACTATCAAGTATATGAAAGAATAGAGATACGAATTTGCAGAAGAATAAATCAAATGAAAATGGATTGAAATTTATTGTGGTGAATAAGGAGCGGTGCGCGTGTCCTGCTTCTTTTCATTTTAGAAAAGAACTAAATTAAGGACACATTTTTCAAGAACACATTTCCTTACTTTTGGTCTTATGAAAAGGGTAGCAGGACATAGAAAAGTATATTATAATTTGTTTACAAGATGGTACTCTTTAAAAGTGTCATTCAAAATAGAAGATGTTAAAATAGATCGTATAAGTGTGATTAAGATCAGTCTGCATATTATTAAATGTGCACTTTTTGCATTTTAGAGCAGAAGATAGGGACAGAAGTTGCACAGGAATTTGCACAGGAATAGTATAAAGGGGCTACGCCGAGCCAGCTCGATTTCACTACGTTTCATCTCGCTGGAGGGCTGTCGCCCAATAAAAATGCAATAATAAACGCCCCTGCAAGTAAACTTGCGGAGCGTTATTATCACATTTTTACTCGGCTTGTAGCTTAGCCAAAGTATCTCTTCAGCAGGCCTTCGAATGCACGACCGTGTCTTGCTTCGTCTTTTGCCATTTCGTGTACGGTGTCGTGGATTGCATCGAGGTTCTGCTCTTTTGCAAGTTTAGCCAGATCGAATTTACCAGCTGTAGCACCGTTCTCTGCGTCTACACGCATCTCAAGGTTTTTCTTTGTGCTCGGAGTTACAACTTCGCCAAGAAGTTCAGCGAATTTAGCTGCATGCTCTGCTTCTTCCCAAGCTGCTTTTTCCCAGTAGAGACCGATTTCCGGATAGCCTTCTCTGTGAGCAACTCTAGCCATAGCCAGATACATACCAACTTCAGAACATTCTCCCTCGAAGTTTGCTCTCAGACCTGCAAGGATCTCATCGCTTACGCCCTGAGCTACACCAACTACATGCTCACATGCCCATGTCTTCTCGCCAGTCATCTCTTCGAATTTCTCCGGACCTACTTTGCAGATCGGGCACTGCTCCGGTGCAGAATCTCCTTCATGAACGTAACCGCATACTGTACAGACGAATTTTTTCATAGTAAAAATCTCCTTTTCATAATATATTTTTATTTTGGTGATCAGCTGTATGGAAACAGCTGATCGAATTTTTATGTTTTGATATTAGTAATTATTACTGATATTAATATATCATTCTTTTTTTCTTTTGTCAAGAGCATTTCTAAGATTATTCTGCTCTGTTTTGAACATCTTATGCATTCATTTTTTGCTCTTTCATACATGTTTCGCAGGTGCCGAAGAAGTTGGCACAATAGGACTCAATGTGACCGGCAAAATTTTCGGAAGCAATCTCCATGATGACATCGATATTCTCCATTGGAATATCAGAGACTTGATGGCAGTGCGTGCATATGAAATGCTGATGCTGTTTGACATTGCCATCGTAGTGATCGGCACCGGTGCCGGTGGATATTTTGGCGATTTCGCCGAGATCGGCCAGCAATGCAAGGTTCCGATAAACTGTTCCGAGACTGATATTTGGATACTCTTCACGCAAAGCACTGTAAATCATATCTGCTGTTGGGTGATCGGTACGTCCCATTAAAAAGTTTTTGATTGCCTCGCGCTGTCGGCTGTATTTTAATACAGGCATGTTTCACTCCTTTCTCGAAATAGTAATTGTTACTATAATTAATATAGCAGAGACTTGGATGATTGTCAATGCTTTAATTATTTTTTTTCTGACATATAATAGAAGTATGAACAATGATAAAAAACAGGAGGAGCAATCATGATTTACGATGTGATTATTGTTGGATCTGGACCGGCGGGACTGGCAGCCGCGATCTATGCACAGCGGGCCAGACTGAATACATTGGTTTTGGAAAAAGAATATATGAGCGGCGGACAGGTTCTGAACACATATGAAGTTGATAATTATCCGGGACTTCCTGGGATCGGCGGTTTTGAGCTTGGCATGAAGTTTCGTGAGCATGCGGAAAAGCTTGGCGCACAGTTTCTTAATATAGAAGTAAGACAGATTGGACTGGAAGAGGACGGAAGAGTGAAGGTGCTCTATACGGACAGTGAAGAGTACCGGGCACGGACGGTGATCCTCGCCATGGGTGCGCGTCATCGCAAGCTGAATATACCGGGAGAGGCGGAACTGGCAGGCATGGGCGTTTCTTATTGTGCAACCTGTGACGGAGCATTTTTCAAAGGAAGAACGGTGGCTGTTGTCGGCGGCGGCGATGTGGCAGCTGAGGATGCTGTATTTTTAGCAAGAACCTGTTCAAAAGTCTATTTGATCCATCGTCGAGAGGAGATGCGGGCTGCTGCTGTGCTTCAGGAGTCGCTGAAAAAATGTGATAATGTGGAGTTTCTCTGGAACAGCGAGGTGGAATCGATCGCCGGAGAGGATCATGTAGAGTGTATCAAAATATATAATAAGAAGGAACAGACTGCGAAGATGCTGGATGTTGACGGTGTATTTATTGCAGTAGGTACGATTCCGAATACTGGAGATATTGCAAATATATTACAGACAGATGAAAATCATTACATTGTGGCATCGGAAGATGGAAAAACCTCGATTCCAGGTATTTTTGCTGCTGGAGACATCCGAACCAAGCAGCTGCGGCAGATTGTGACGGCCGTTTCTGACGGTGCAAATGTAATTACCTCTGTTCAGGAGTACCTGAATATGCAGTAGATTTCCAAAATATTACTTATTCCTTGTGTAAAAATTAAAAAAATATTTATTGCGCTTGACATAATAGTTTACATTTGTTATTATAACCGTGTGATAAATGTAATAAATTCGTAATAAATAAAGCTGAAACGTAATGTTTTTGTTTTGGAGGTAGGAATAAGTAATGAAAAAGGCAGTAATGAAATTTACAGCTTGCTGTTTGGCAGCAGGAATGACATTCGGAGCGAATGGCAGTGTTGCATTAGCAAGCAAAGATACAACATTGGCAGGAATCGGTGCATCAGTATCTGCTCCGCAGACGATTACAGGTATTGTGACAGAGACTGTGGCAGAGACAGAAGCAGAGACATCCGCACCGGAGACAGAGGCAGCAGAGACAGAAGCACCGCAGACTGAGGCGGTACAGACAGAAGCTGTTCAGACAGAGCCGGTGGTAGACACCAGCATGAGCGGCGAGACTGCTTTTGCACAGTGTGAAGAATATATTAATGTAAGAAGCAGTGCGAATGCAGACAGTGAAGTAGTCGGCAAGGTTTACAACAATGGTTCCGTGACAATCCTGAGCCAGGTTGGCGATTGGTATGAAGTACAGTCCGGTAATGCAGTTGGTTATGTAAAGGCTGAGTTCTTTGCAGTAGGCGCTGAGGCGGAAGCAATCGCTGAGGAAGTAGCGTACAACGTGGCTACTGTTTATCCGGAGGCATTAGTGATCCGTTCTGAACCGAGTGAAGATGCAGAATCAATCGGTATGGCTTACAGCTCGGACGAGCTGGAGGTTGTTCAGTACGAAGGTGACTGGATGAAGGTTGCACTTGGCAACGATGTATATGGTTATATCAATGCATACTATGTAGATTACGATACTTACTATGCGACGGCTGAGACACTGGAAGAAGAACAGGCAAGACTGGATGCAGAATGGCTTGAATATCTTGCACAGCAGGAAGCAGAGCGCCAGGCAGCAGAACAGGCTTATCTGGAGGCAATCGCAGCGCAGGAGGCAGAACAGGCAGCAGCCGAGCAGGCTTATCTGGAAGCAATTGCAGCACAGCAGCAGACTTCTGCAGGTACACAGTATTCAGCTGATTCCAATGCGCAGGCAGCAGCCGATGCAGCATATCAGGAATATCTGGATGCACAGGCAGCAGCTGATGCAGCGACACAGACAACAGACGAACAGGCAGTTTATGATACAGCAGCGGCAGCACAGCAGGCATATCAGGAATACCTGAATGCACAGGCAGCAGCTGATCAGGCCGCAGTTGATGCAGCCAACCAGGCAGCTATGGATGCAGCAGCTCAGACAACACCGGAGACTTCTGTATCAGAGACATATACACCGGAAACTTCTGCACCGGAGACATCCGCACCAGAAACAGAAGCACCGGAAACATCCGCACCGGAGACAGAGGCTCCGCAGCAGACTTCTTCTCTTGGACAGCAGATCGTTGGTTTTGCAACACAGTTTGTCGGCAACCCGTATGTATGGGGCGGTACCAGCCTGACCAATGGAGCTGACTGTTCCGGATTTACACAGTCTGTTATGGCCAACTTCGGAATCTCCATTCCGCGTACAGCAGCTTCTCAGTCTGGAAGCGGCAGAGCGGTAGATCTTTCTGAGATTCAGGCAGGTGACCTTCTCTTCTACAGCGGCGGAAGCGGAATCAACCATGTAACAATCTACATGGGCAACGGACAGGTTGTACACGCAAGCAGTTCCACAACAGGAATCATCATTTCAAATTATGGCTACCGTACACCGGTTTGTGCAAGAAGATATTGGTAAGATCCAAAAGCTCATCGTTTCGGCGATGGGCTTTTGTTTTGCTTGCAGGATAAATATGAAAATGATATACTCAAGAACAAACAGATATTTGGGAGAAAAATAAATGGACAGGAATGACTGGTGTGAAACCGGTGATCAAATAAAAAAGATGGTGCAGGATGCAGTGGACAGCAAAGATTTTACGGAGCTGGGCAATGCAATCTCTGATGCAGTGAATCAGACCGTGAATGGACTTCAGTCTGTGCTGAACGAAACCTTGAATGCTGCGAACGGCAGAGACTGGGATCGGGATGCACGGCAGGGAAGCGATGGCAGATATCAGGATGCCGGACACAGAGGCGCTGATTGGTATCAGAAGACCAATCGCGAGGCAGCAGAACGGATTCGCCGAAACATGCAGCAGAAGAAAAAGAACACCGAAGCATCCAAAGCCTCATACAAAAAGACAAAACGGCGTTTGAAGGTTCCGGGAGAGATTTCCGGACAGATCCTCAAATGGACGGGCTACAGCTTGAGCGGCATGTTTGGACTTTCACTTGCGCTGGTAGGTGTGGTCGGCGTGACGACAGGTTTTTCTATGTCTGTTCCGCTTGGTATTTTGGCAGTTTTGTTCGGCGCTTCTTTTTCAATGGCAGCCGGAGGCAGAAGCAGGCTTGGATTGGCACGCCGCTTTCGCAGATACCATGAGGTATTGGGAGAACGTACTTATTGTCTGGTAGAAGAACTGGCATCTGCGATCGGTGAAAATTGCAGATATGTGCAGAAGGATCTCAAAAAAATGATCCGACGCGGTTATTTCAAAGAAGGCTATCTGGACCGCAAGGGTACACTGCTGATCACGGACAAAGCGACTTATCAGCAGTATCTGACCACGCAGGCTGAATATGAACATCGGGAAATGATGAAGGAGCGTAAGGCAGAACCGAAATCGCAGAATGAGCAGACACAGAACACACAGCAGGCGGCAGAACAGGGGCTTACGCCGGAATGCCGGGAGCTGATCGAGGAAGGCCAGCGCTATATCCGGCATGTTCATGAATGTAATGACCGGATTCCGGGAGATGAGATGTCAGCGAAGCTGGATCGGCTGGAACTGGTGATCACGCGAATTTTCCGGATGGCAGAGAAGAATCCGACCATCGTTTCCGACCTCAAAAAGATGATGAGCTATTATCTTCCGACAACACAGAAGCTGCTGGATGCTTACTGTGAGCTGGATGAGCAGCCGATTAGCGGTCAGAATATCGAAACGACGAAGAAAGAAATTGAAGCTGCGCTTGATACGATCAACGCTGCTTTTGAAAAATTGCTGGATGATCTGTTTGAGGAAAAGGCATGGGATATTTCGTCAGACATCAGTGTGCTTCAGACGATGCTGGCGCAGGAGGGCCTGACTGGCAAGAAGGACTTTGGCGGGCAGTGACAAACGATGGTTAGGAGACGACAGAGGTACCACTGTCGCATTGAGAAAGGGATGACAGAAACATGAATGATCAGTTTAAAGAATTTGCGGATGCGCCTGCTCCGGTATTGACCTTTGGAGATCCGATCATGGAAGAAGCTCCGCTTGCAGCGCAGAAAGAAGAACCGAAACCGGCAGAGCCGCAGCTCAGTGAGGCGATCCTTTCGGAAGAAGAACAGAAGATGGTTGATGCGTTCAGCAAGCAGATTGATCTGCATAACTCCAATGGCATTTTGCAGTATGGAGTCGGCACACAGAAAAAGATGGCAGATTTTTCGGAGACTGCACTGAAGAATGTGCAGACGAAGGATCTCGGTGAAGTCGGAGACATGATCACGAATCTGGTGACAGAACTGAAAAGCTTTGACACGGAGGAAGAAGAAAAGGGATTCTTTGGATTTTTCAAAAAATCCGGGAATAAGCTGACTGCTTTGAAGGCAAAATATGAAAAAGCTGAGGTCAATGTTGAGAAGATCTGTGAAGTGCTGGAGGGTCATCAGGTACAGCTGATGAAGGATGTGGCAGTGCTGGATAAGATGTATGGTCTGAACCTGTCGTATTTTAAAGAACTTTCGATGTATATTCTTGCGGGCAAAAAGAAACTGCAGGAGGTACGTGATACAGAACTGGCAGAGCTGATTCAGAAAGCACAGATCAGCAATCTGCCGGAGGATGCACAGGCTGCGAAGGATCTGGAGACACTGTGTGAACGTTTTGAGAAAAAGATTCATGATCTGGAGCTGACGAGAATGATCGCGATCCAGACAGCACCGCAGATCCGTCTGGTGCAGTCCAGTGATTCTCTGATGATCGAGAAAATTCAGTCTACCGTAGTCAATACAATTCCGCTCTGGAAGAGTCAGATGGTCATTGCGCTTGGTGTTGAGCATGCCAATCAGGCGGCGCGTGCACAGCGGGAAGTGACGGACATGACGAATCAGCTGCTTCGTAAAAACGCAGAAGCACTGAAGATGGCGACCGTGGAAAGTGCCAAGGCATCGGAACGGGGAATCGTAGATCTGGAGACGCTCAAGACGACAAATGCGGCTCTGATCTCCACCTTCGATGAAGTGATGAAGGTACAGGAGGACGGCAGAAGAAAACGCCGTGAAGCAGAAGCTGAGCTGAATCGTATGGAACTGGAACTGAAAAATAAATTATTGGAAATTCATAGATAAAAATAAATAAGCAAGAAGAAAGGAAGGTATCGAAATGGCATTAATGGCAATCTTGATTTTATTTGTTGTAATCGTAGCAGTCGTAGTTTCTGTCAGCACAGTCAGCGTGGTTGCGGGTGTGATCGCGGATGAAGATGAAGCAGAATAAGAGTGGACAGGGCGATGAGTGAACAGATTACAGAATTATTTGTGAGCGGCTTTTGCAAGCTGCAGAATCAGACACGTATGGTCATTTGTGAGGTTGAAGAACAGTCAGATGGAACCAAACAGCTGATCTCTTCCGATTGTGCCTATGGCAGATGTGAGCACACAGGAGACTGCCGGCTCATGGGTCAGGTGTTCGGAACAGAAGAGACTTGACGAATAAAGAGGTGAGCGATAAAATAAGTGAAACAAATTTTTGCGGGCGGACATTTGTTCACTGCGCGGGGATTTGTATGAGGAGATTATGAAAAAAGACTGGAGGAAACGTACATGAAGCCATACAAAGAGATGACACGTGAGGAGATGCAGCAGGAATATGCTGCGCTGGAAGCGAAATTTCAGGAGATTAAGGCTAAGGGACTGAAGCTTGATATGTCCAGAGGTAAGCCAGCGAAAGCACAGCTGGATCTTTCAAATGGGATGATGGATGTTCTGACTAGTACATCTGATATGATCTGTGAAGCAGGAGTCGATTGCAGAAACTATGGTGTAATGGATGGTATACCGGAGGCGAGACAGCTTCTGGCAGATATGTCTGAGGTAGATGAAAAAAACATTCTGATCTATGGCAACTCCAGTTTGAATGTAATGTTTGATACAGTTGCACGTGCGATGTCTATGGGTATCTGCGGCAATACGCCTTGGGCGAAGCTGGACAAGGTTAAATTCCTCTGTCCGGTGCCGGGCTATGACCGTCACTTTGGTATTACTGAGTTTTTTGGGATTGAGATGATCAATATACCGCTTCTTCCGACCGGACCGGATATGGATCTGGTGGAAAAGCTGGTGTCTGAGGATCCGGCTGTAAAGGGTATCTGGTGTGTTCCGAAGTATTCGAACCCAACCGGTATTTCTTATTCTGATGAGACAGTGAGAAGATTTGCACATCTGAAGCCGGCAGCTCCGGATTTCCGTATATTCTGGGACAATGCTTATTCGATCCATCATCTGTACGAGGATGATCAGGATGTGATCCTGGAGCTTTTGACAGAGTGCGAAAAAGCAGGCACAGAGGATATGGTTTATAAGTTTATCTCTACTTCGAAGGTGAGCTTTCCGGGATCCGGTATCGCAGCGATGGCAGCATCCGAAGCGAATCTGGCAGATGCAAGACGCTGGATGAATTATCAGACGATCGGTCATGACAAACTGAATCAGCTGCGTCACGTTCGTTTCTTCAAGGATATGGATGGTATGCGTGAACATATGAAAAAGCATGCAGATATTCTCAGACCGAAGTTTGAAGCAGTACTTGCTGTTCTGGACAAAGAACTTGGCGGTCTTGAAATCGGCAGCTGGGTGAAACCGAAGGGTGGATATTTTATTTCATTTGATGCACTGGAAGGCTGTGCGAAGAAGATCGTGGCAAGAGCGAAGGAAGCTGGCGTGACTATGACAGGAGCGGGAGCTACATTCCCGTATGGCAAGGATCCGAAAGACAGCAATATCCGTATTGCACCGTCATTCCCGACACCGGATGAACTTGCAGTGGCAGCAGAAATCTTTGTATTGAGTGTCAAATTGGTAAGTTTGGAAAAATTAATGGCTGAATAATAGATTGGCAGGGGCGGAAATACGCACCCTGCCTATTTTTTCCTTGCCCTGATTTCTGTTATCAGTTATACTATAGGGTAATAGTGAGTTGGCGAGAGTGCTGTACTTGCAAGACAGGAGGAGAAAATTGAATGAAGCGGTGTGTAATCTGCGGAAACGTGGGAGCTGAGAATGATACAATCTGCGAAAAATGCGGAAACCCATATGTAGATATGCCGAACACTGAGTATGCAGCGAGAGCAGCAGTTCCATCAGTGGACGAGCAGGAACAAATAGAAAACGAAGAGATAAAAAGAATACCAAAAGAACAGAGCGAAGCTGAAAACGAAGAAATAACAAAACCGGTGAACGGAAACAGAGAAGAAGCGCCAGCTGTGAGAAAGCCTGCAGCTAACCGAAATCAGAATGGGGCACCGCGCAGAAGAAAAAGCGGTCCTCAGATTTATGGACAGAGTGAAATGCCGGCAGACAGTATGCAGGGTACAGTCAGAAGAAATGTACCGGGCAGGGCAGCACAGGGGAATCCGGCGAATCGCCCGATGAACGGAGCGCAGGGAAATCCGGTGAATCGTCCGATGAAC
>CAZEPO010000050.1:0-1309 GCA_964514125.1 uncultured Lachnospiraceae bacterium | reverse complement strand
GGAGCGCAGGGAAATCCAGTGAACCGTCCGATGAACGGAGCGCAGGGAAATCCAGTGAACCGTCCGATGAACGGAGCGCAGGGAAATCCAGCGAACCGTCCGGTGAACGGAGCGCAGGGAGCTGCTGTGAATCGTCCGGTAAATGGAGCACAGGAGGCACCGGTAAACCGTCCGATGAACGGAATGCAGGGGATGCCGGTGAATCGTCCAGGCAATCCGCCGCAGATGCGTCCGCTTTACAGCGGCAGTCAGATCAGAGAGACTGCGAGAAAGGCAGTTGGTTCACCACTGTTCTTTTTGGTCGCATTGCTGAATACGGTTTATCTGGTAAGCTCAGTTATTGCAATCTTTTTGGAAGAGCTGAATTTCTCTGTTGCGGCACGGCTGCTTTCTGGCGTAAGTCTTCCGACTCAGTTTGTGGGTTATATGGATAAATTCCTTGTACTGATGTCAAAGCTTGATACGGATGCAGTGATCGCCAATCTGATCATGCGGATACCGGACATCCTGTTCTGCGTTGGTCTTTGGGTGATCTTCATCAGTGTAAAACGCGCTGGAGAAGAAATGTCCGGAGCTGGTTTTGGATTTGTAAAAGCTGCATTGATTATCAATATGATTAAGAACTGCATCATGATTCTGGCAGGTTTGATCATTTCTGTAACACTGACGGTTGCAGCATGGGTATCAAAGGTGAATGGTATGATCGTGGCATCTGCAGTGACTTTGGTACTGATGATCATAATTGCGATGATGGTGATCATGTACTATTTCTGCTATATGGCAACCTTTAAGACGGTTCGCTGCAATGCAGGAAGCGGTGAGGAATACGGCAAAGTTTCCGGTTATGTTGCAGCTATGGAGATCATTCTTGCGCTGACAGGCATCTTGAATCTGCTTTCCGGTATTGTCAATTCTGAGATTTCAGCGATCACAGGAGCAGTCGGCAAGATGGGATGGATGATCCTTTTTGCAGTATGGATCTTCTCATACAAGAATCGTATGAGCGAATTTGAAGAAGAATAAATCGTGATATATTGAAAGTGCACAGGTATGAGCTGCCTGTGCACTTTTTCTGTTTTGGTATCTCGTTGCACAAAATAAATTATGCTTGACAGGAATAGTTAAGTTTGATAGTATAGTCGCATGATTTAGCGTAGTAGCGTGATAATATGCTACCATAAAAAAGCAAAGCCGGATCCATACAGGGCTGGCAGAATGGAGGAGACTATGAAAAAGAATTTGGTAATGACAGCGGCAGTGGTATCTTTGGCAGCAGCTATGGTGGCTGGCGGCACCTGCATGGCAGAAG
>CAZEPO010000049.1:0-12660 GCA_964514125.1 uncultured Lachnospiraceae bacterium | reverse complement strand
ATTTCCTGCTACAGCCCCAGAATCGACTCTACACCCGCAGCATCGATATAGATCGCTGCTTTCATCGTTTTTCCCTCACTTCATCAATTCATCTGTCAGCCGGATAATTTCCGGTGCAATCTTCTCCCGCTCCTTTTTGAGCGTGCGGTTATAAATCGGATAAGCAGCAGCAAGGATTGCTATGCCGCACACACCAACAGCAATGCCGATCGGAAATGCCAGATTTCCGAGTATCCCTCCAAAATCAGACAGTACAAGACTCATTCCTGCGCCCATGATCAGCGTACCGCCTACACCTGCGATCAGCGAAATCACCGTCGCCTTTTTTCCTGTACTGGCATCTAATGCCCGCAGCTGTTCCATCTTGTCTTCTTCTTTTGGTACATATTTGCTGCGAATTGATGCAATCTCTTCCTGCGCTTCCGCAGAATACGTCATACGAAATGTTTCATTCTTTTTCATATTAAATCCTCCGAATCTTTACTGTAAAAGTAGTTCCAACACCGACGGTACTCTCCACGCTGATCGTACCATGCAGAATGTCCACCACTCGCTTCACAAGTGCCAGTCCTAAGCCATTGCCCTGTGTCGCATGGGAGCTGTCTCCCTGATAAAATTTTTCAAAAATATGGCTGCCTACCTCTGCCGACATGCCACAGCCAGTATCACTGACCTTCACGACCGCATAGTCTGCTTCTGCGGTCAGACTGACCGAAACCGTCCCTCCAGCCGACGTAAACTTAAATGCATTTGAAAAAAGATTGTTCCATACGAGACGCAGAAGCTCACCGTCTGCCTGTACCTGGATATGCTCCGCCAGATCAGTCTCAATTTCGATTTCTGCCTTTTCCCACACATTTTCATATTGCAGCAGACACTCACACAGCTGCTCGCCCAGATCATACTGCGTCGTCTGCGGATAAATCTGCTGATTCTCAAGCCGATTCAGTTTCAGGATATTGGTCATCATATCCGCCAATCGGCGGGCACCCTCTGCCACTCCCCTTGCATAATCCAGCCGATCTTCCTCGGAAAGCTCCGGCGCCTGCAGCAGTGTTCCATAATTCTGCATCACCGCCAGCGGTGTCTTCATTTCATGCGATACATTGGCGATAAAATCAGTCCGCAGTGTTTCCAGGCTGCCCAGCTCCTGGGCCATCTTGTTGAAACAGTCAATGATCTCCCTATAATTCTCTTCCATACCAATCCAGCTGCCCGGCATGATCCGAACCTGAAAATCCCCCTGCACCAGCCGTCTGGCAGCCTCCGTAAGCTCTTTCGTGATCCGTTCCGTCGTCAGCCTGCGCCGGATCGTATCCATGACTGCAAACAGAATGCTCAGCAGGATCACGCTCAAAAAGGCCAGCTTCGCAGCCCGGTTCAGGTTGGCCTCTGTCAGCGTTACCCCCAGATCCTTTGCCAATGTGCGGACAAACAGAGACAGCGTACAGCTGGTCAAAACCGCTGCCAGAAAAAAGAACAGCAGATAGTGGTATACCGCACGCAGAATCTGCTGCCACAGATTCCTTTTTTTCATCGGATCACCGCCTTATAACCCAGACCATGAACGGTCTTCAGTTCAAATTCTTCACAGCCTGCAAGTTTGGCTCGAAGCTTTGTCATATACACATCGACTGCCCGCGGCGCTGTTTCGGTATCAGCGTCCCAAAATTCGTCCATCAGCTGCATGCGGGTAAATGTTTTTTTCGGATAGCTGAGCAGCTTATAAAGAATCGAAAACTCCCGATTCGTCAGACTGATCTCCTCCCCCGCCAGATAAGCCGTATGCTCATCGGCGTCCATCACAAAGCTGCCGATCTCCAGTTTCTTCGCAGCCACAATCTTTGCCCTGCGCAGCAATGCCCCGATCCGCAGAATCAGTTCGTCCAGATCGATCGGTTTGACCATATAGTCATCGATGCCAATCCGAAAGCCCCGCTGCTTTGAAGCAAGATCATCTCTGGCTGTCATAAAAAGAATCGGGATCTCTGCATTCATCTCCCGAACATTCTGCGCAAATACAAAGCCATCTGTACCCGGCATCATAATATCCGATACGATCAGATCAAACACGCCGCCGTACAGCGCATCATATGCTTCCTCTGCACTCAGACAGCCGATCGCCTGATAACCGTTTCGGTTCAAAAACGAGCAGACCGTCCGGTTCAGTTCTCTGTCATCTTCCACCACTAATATCTGAAACATGTACTACCTCCGTATTGTTAATTTCTTCACGCTGATTCCTATCGTAACACAAAAATGTTAATGTTTTGTTTCTGAGCAAAAAAATGCTGCCAAGCCTCAAGCCTGACAGCATTCTGTTGCTGTTATTCCTCCAGAATCCGATTACTGAGCGTGATGATCTCATCTGCATATTTTTTACGGCGATTATTTAATATCTTTTTGTAAGCCAGATAATTAACTCCTGCCAACGCAAACCCCAAAATTCCTATCACAATCCCCGGAACCATCGGATTCTTCAATCCAAACATCTCTCCGATATCTGTCATGATAAGACTCATTCCAGATCCCATGATAAGTGCAGAAACCGTACCAAACGTATACGCAAAGATACTTGCCGGTATTTTGACCTTCCTATCAAGTGCCTTCAAGGTATCCAGCTCTGTGTGCTGTCTCTCTGTATACTGTGTACGGATCTTCTGTACCAAATATTCCTGATCGTTTTTATTCATACTCATCTTTTCAATCTCCTTTTGCTTTCCTTCTGTCATGTCTTTTACAGGAAGCATTCTAGCAATCGGATATTTGAAAAACTTTTCCGAGATGTTTGTGTTTTGTTAAATTTTTAAAACTTCATCATACATTGCCAGCAGATTTTCTGCCGGTACATTTGCCACGATATTGTGAATGGTGTTGAAAACATAACCGCCGTCTTTGGATAAGATATCGATCCGCTCACGCACCTGTCTGCGCACTTCCTCCGGTGTACCGAATGGAAGTGTATGCTGCGTATCAACACCGCCGCCCCAGAAGACAAGTTTATCGCCGTACGTTTCCTTAATTTTTCTTGCATCCATGCCTTCGGCTGAAAGCTGTAGCGGATTGATGCAGTCTACTCCCATTTCCACAAAATCGTCCAGAAGATCATAGACGGCTCCGCAGGTATGGAAGAAGGTTTTCCAATTGGTATTTTGGTGTACCCAGTCATTGATCTCTTTGTAAAACGGTTTATACAAATCGCAGAACGTCGATTTTCCAAGCATCAGACTGCGCTGATTGCCAAAATCAGTACCGGAAATCCACACAGCCTGAATGCGGTCGCCCACGGCCTGCTTGTAGATCTCCAGATTTTTCAGCATGATGTCTGTCTGGTAGCGGAAAACCTCACGGATATAATCCGGATAAAGCACATGAGCCAGCAGCCAGTCTTCCACACGCCGGATGCCCTTCGGGTGCTTCACAAATGGTCCCGGCACCATGGCAGCATCGCCCAGTCCGGCACCGCCCAGAAGACCGATCACACCATACTCTGTATTTTCATAAAGCTCTATGGAACGTTTTTCCCAGTAACGGGCATCTTCATCCGATGCCACACTGAAATCATCTTTGAAATCCTCCAATGGAGTCAGTTCTTCTTCGTCTAAGTCCATGTCAAAAGCAGCTCTCGGTGCAGAATCAAAGAAGGAACCGTCCTTTGGCATCATAGCACTGTATTCGGCACTGCGGTCTCCCTGCGGGTACACCCATTTTGTTCCCGTTTCGTCTTCATCATAGGCAAAATCCCCGCCCATCAAAACAGGCGTTCCATCGTCCATTTTCCACGGCTTCCAGTTCTCATTTTTATAGCCGTAAAAATTTGTCGGATTCCAGATACCGACCACATCTGTCTTCAATGCCTTTAATACATCGTCTTCCACTTCACCCAGCATTTGTCCTGGTTCAATGATCGGAATCGCATGTTCCTCAAGTCCCAGAGCCTTTCGTAACTGGTAAAGCGTACTGGCATTGATACCGGTTTGACCGGTAGCACCCAGATCCAGCGGCGGACGATCCGTCTGCTGATGATTCAGTGCCGCAATGAAGCGTTCTCTTGAAGTCATTTAGGACTCCTCCTTTAAAAACCATTGTAATATGACAGGAAGGACTGAATCCCAGTGGTTCCATTCATGTATGCCATCCTGTTCTTCCTGATAACAGATCGAAATTCCTTTTTCTCTGCAGAAATTCAAAAAGCGAAGATTATCCTGATAAAGAAAATCCTTCGTTCCGCAGTATTGATAAAGCGGAAGCAGTTCATCCTTTTGTGCCGCTTTTTCAATCAGGTAAAATAAATCTTCCCTTTCCGGCGCTTTTGCTTCGCCAAAGCAGCAGATCCAGTCTGCCTGATATTCCGGAAATGCCCGAATCATACTATTGATGTCCATAACGCCTGAAATAGCCGCTGCTTTGGAAAAGAATCCAGGACGTTTCAGCGCCGTTTTCAAAGCGCCATAACCGCCCATGGAATTTCCAGTGATAAAGCGTTTCTCAGGAGAACCGCCTATCGGAAATACTGTCTCACAGAATTTCGGCACTTCCTCACTGACATGTGTAAAATAATCATACCCATATGTCATGTCTGTATAGAAACTGCGTCCGCCCTGCGGCAGAACAGCAGCGATCTGATTCTCGTCACAGTACCGCTCCAGCGAAGTGCGGCGAAACCAGGAATCATAATCGTCCATAAGACCATGAAGAATATATACCACAGGGAACGTTCCTGAATAATCCATGTCCTTCTGTCTTGGAAGAATGACCATGACATTTGCCGGCATTCCCAGACATTCTGAATAAAACGAACAATTCATGAAAGGCATAACGTATCCTCCTGCTGATTATTTTGGATTTTCGTTTTTGGCTACTTCCATAAATGCAATTACATTCTCTTCCGGAATATCTGCCGGCATCGCATGAGTCGGTGCCAGGATATAGCCTCCATTTACACTGAGGATATCCATTACACGGTGCATCTCTGCTTTGACTTCTTCCGGTGTCTTGAACGGAAGAATATACTGTGTGGAAATTCCGCCGAAGAACGTAATATGATCTCCGAAACGCTTTTTGAAATCAGCAATATCATATACTTCCGGCTGGAATGTATTGTAAATATCAAGTCCCAGTTCTACCAGATCCGGGAATACCTCGCGGCAGTCACCGCAGGAATGCTGGGCAACGTACATACCATAGCTCTTTACATGATCGTACATTTTTTTCAGGCATGGTTTCAGGAATTTCTTCCAGAGCGGATAACCCATCTGCAGACCTACCTGCTGTCCCCAGTCATCGCCAAAGAAAATACAGTCGATCGGATACTGTGCAACAATGTCTACGACCTTGCAGTTGTATTCCACGATCTTTTCCAGAAGCTCTTCGATAAATTCCGGTTCTTCCAAAAAGTCGATCAACGTTTCAAAGGTACCATGCAGTGTCCACAGACGCTCATAAAGAGAAAAACCAATAATATACATGGTGAATTTATCTTTCTGTGCCACCAGACGTTCACATTTTTCACGGATCAGTGCTTCATCCGGTTCCGGGAACTGATAATCACCAATCGTAGAATCCGGGATCGGTGCAACTTTGACAATACCAAAGTCTCCTTCCTGTGTACCTTTATCCCAGATTACGCCGAACATATCTTTGAATACGCCGTCACCTAAGTCCGTAAATGATTCGTTTCGCTCCTGTGCCAGGAAGGATTCACTGTGTTCAAAATACAGCGGATCTCCGGTATATTCAATCATTTTCTCCTCTTCTTTTTCGGTCAGATCCAGATAATACGGAATTACCGGAACCGGCTGATGTTTCAGAGCCTGAATTACAATGTCTCGTTTTGTCATGTCTCAATTTCCTTTCATTCTCCATATAGCAATTACACCAGAGTGGGAAACCCACTCTGGCGTCATAAAAAACTTCGTGATATTATTCAGCATCCGGGCCCATTACTTCTACGTAATTTTCCGGGTCTACCATGATACCGCCGAGCGGGTAAGTACCGAACTCGTTGTCGCCTTCATAAGTATCTTTGTAATCGCCAAAGATTTCTTTTCCGTCTCTCAGGAATTCGATTGCAGCGATTGCTTCCTGTGTACCTGTTTCTTTGGAAGAGAAGTAAGCTGCTGCCTTGAAGCAGGAGTAATCTTTCTGGAATTCATCTTTTGCAATGTAAGCACCTGCACCAACTACACATGCATCTCCGTCCAGAGCTGCTGCTTCCAGAGCACGTGCTGCACCAGCTGCACCTTCATCGTTCGGAGCTGTTACGATCCATTTTGTGATTTCCGGATGAGCTGTGATCGTAGCTGCTGCTACATCATAACCAGCTTCTGTTGTTCCGTCATAGTTTGCATCGATGATCTTCGCTTCATCAAAGTCCGGGCATCCTTCCAGGAAGGAATCTTTTGCACCTTCTGAACGCGGTACGCAGGAGCTTACTTCGTTCATTGTCATACGCATATAACCAATTGATTCAGCATCAGCTGCCAGATCCATTTCTGTATTTACATACTCAGCAAGCCATTCGCCCATGCCCTGACCTACTACATATGCGTTCAGCTCAAGCGCCGGAGCGATATGTTTTCCATCTACGATCAGACCGTCAGCATCTGCGAATACCGGGATACCAGCTTCATCACAGCGGTTTACGATTGTCTGGGAAAGTCCCTGGTCCGGAGGACAGATAATGATGATATCTACGTTCTGTGCAATCAGGTTATCCAGATGATTCAGAGATTTTTCCGGGTCCATTTCGCAGTCAAGAGAGATGACTTCTGATGCGCCCATGGAAAGTGCTGTCTCTTCGATTGCAGCCAGTGTTCCCTGGAACCATTCCTGTGAAAGGTCTTTACAGATGTAGCCGATTACCCAGCCGCCTTCAGCTGCTTCCTCAGCCTGTGCTACAGCACCAAGTCCTAATGCCATAGTGCCTGCTAATACGAGTGCTAACAATTTTTTCTTCATTTGGTTTTCCTCCCATTTTTGTTTTACCCGGTTGTTCGGGCAGTGCACTGCCGTTTCGTCACAGCAGCAGGTTTATAGTTGCAAGCCGGCAGGTTATTTGTTAAGTGCTCCTGCCGACGTACTACACATTTGTTTGAACCGATCATGCACGGTTTGAAATTGCTTTCAGTGCTTCTTTTTTACGCTGCTGGCTGCGGACATAATCGAAGGTAAGTGCTGCGATCAGCAGCAATCCTTTTGCTACCTGCTGCCAGAAAGACTGTACGTTCATAACCGCCAGACCATTGTTGAAGCCCTGCATGATCAGAAGACCGATCAGTGCTCCGGTCATATTTCCGATACCGCCGCTCATCGCTACGCCGCCGAGCACGCAGCCGGTAACCGCATCAAACTCAAGACCATCAGATGCCGAAGGCTGTCCGCTGTTCATACGAGATGCCAGGATCATACCTCCCATTGCAGAAAGGACACCGGATAAGGTAAACAGGATCGTAATCAGCTGTCTGGACTGAATACCTGCAAGTCTTGCTGCATTGCTGTTTCCTCCTACCATGTAGATGCTTCTTCCAAAACGTGTTCTCGCAAGGATCACACCGAAGACAACAAATAAGATCAGGAAAATATAGACCGGAAGAGAAATACCGAAAAATCTGGTAGATCCAATCTTCAGGAAAGTCGGGTGTGTCACTGCAACTGATTTACCGTTGCTGATGATAAATGCAAGTCCGCGGAAGATGGACTTCGTCGCCAGTGTCGCAATAAAGAAACTAATATTCAGCCCTGTAACGAGGAGCGCATTGATCAGTCCGATCAGCGCACCAACTGCAAGAACTACCAGAATAGCCGGAATCATCGGCCAGTCGGATTCCAGCAGAACTGCGACGAATACGCCGGAAAACGCACTGATCGAACCACAGGACATATCCATCTGTCCGCCGATCATCAGATATGTTTCACCGATTGCGACCAATCCCACTACGGAACATGAGATCAGGATATTCAAAATATTTGCTCTTGATAGATAGTTACTCTTTAAAATGGTAAATACAATCACCATGACCACAAGTGCAATGAAAATTCCAAGGTTTGAAGATTTTCGTATGCTGGTCAGGAAATTGTTTTTGTTTTTCTTTTCCATAGGACCTCCTGAATGTTCGTAAAATAATTGATTTAAATAGTATCTTTCATGGCATAGCTCAAAATCTCTGCCTCTGACGTATGTTTCGGATCCAGTTCTCCGGTAATTCGGCCTTCCCGCATAACCAGGATACGGTCACTCAGTCCGATAATCTCCGGAAGCTCACTGGAAATAATGATCACGCCAATTCCCCGTTTTGCCAGATCACAGGCCATCTGATAGATTTCGGCTTTGGCACCTACATCAATTCCTTTGGTCGGTTCATCCAGGATCAGCACCTTCGGATCAGCAGCCAGCCAGCGTGCCAGAATTACCTTCTGCTGATTTCCGCCGGAAAGTTCACCGATATGCTTCTCTTCGTCCGGTGTCTTGATATGGAAATCATTGATTCCCTGAATCGCTACTTCACGTTCTTTTGCCGGAATCAGCCACTGCCCTTTGCTTACTTTTTTCATAGATGCTACAATGATATTATCAAGAACAGATCGGATCGGGAAGATACCCTGATCCTTTCGGTCCTCTGTAGCCAGACCGATTCCTCCGGCAATCGCCTCTTTCGGACTGCGGAAATGAACCTTTTGTCCATCCAGAATGATCTCGCCTTCTTCCCAGGCATCGGCTCCGAAAATAGCACGCATCGTCTCGGTACGGCCTGCGCCGACAAGTCCTGCGAAACCGAGGATTTCCCCTTTGTGAAGCTGGAAGCTGACATCATGCACCCACGGATTTTTCAGATGCTTGACATCAAGGATCACTTCACCCTTTTGGGTATTTCGGCTGAGGTTGTCATAAATATTTCCAAGGTCACGGCCTACCATCAGCTTGATCAATTCGTTTTCAGTTGTATCTTTTGTCGCCATCTGTGCAACAAATTTGCCGTCCTTGATGACAACTACCTGATCTGTGATACGGAAAATTTCCTTCATACGATGGGAAACATATAAAATGATCAGTCCCTGTTCTTTTAACTTCTTTATGATAGAAAAGAGCGTATCGATCTCAGCATCTGAAAGACTGGCTGTCGGCTCATCAAATGCGATTACCTTTGGATTTCGACGATAGGACTTCATAATCTCCACCATCTGCTGATGTGCAACCGAAAGATTGCGGATCTGATCCGTCGCCTTGATCGGAAGCTGGAAGATATCGATGATCTCCTGTGCCTTGCGGTTCAGTTCCTTAAAATCGATCAAGCCCATCTTCCCAACCGGAAGATCTTCCATAAAAATATTTTCCGCTACACTCAGATACGGAACAAACTGGCGTTCCTGATAAATGATACTAATGCCTGCTTCGATCGCTTCCAATGGTGATCGGAAATGTTTTTCTTCACCGTCAAGCAGATACTGACCGCCATCGGCCTGATAGTCACCATTTAAAATTTTAAGCAGCGTACTTTTGCCGGCTCCATTTTCTCCAAGCATGGCAACTACTTCGCCGCCGTTTGCCTTGAAGCTCATATCGTCCAGAGCACGCACACCTGGAAAGAGCTTGCATATATTACGAAATTCCAGACTGCTCAAAATGTCACCCCTCTCCTCTAGATTATAAGCATAAAGAAATTATATGATTTTCAGAACTTTTTTTGAATAAACCGAATTAACATTTCATCAAAAATATTAACTTTTTTAGTCAAAACGATGATGAGTATTCAAAAATGTAGTAAACTATTATCTAAAATAACGAATCATTTCAGGAGTATCAAATGAAAAGAAATAAATTACTCACAAAACTGGTCGTTTCTTACGCCATCTTATTCAGCATTATCCTGTGTATCGAATTTACCATAGGTTCTTACAGCTATATCGATATTATTTTCAAAGAAAAACAAACCACCTATGAACAAAAACTAGATATCGTTCTCGAAGAGCTGAATACCAATATTCAGAAAATCTACAGCCTTCATCATGAAATCATAGAGAATACACAGCTGCGGCAGCTGGTAGAAGGACAAGATGCCCAGAAATCCGAACATCTGGATGCCAAAAAAATCCTCTCAGAGCTGCGCGGAAAACAGTCTGGTGTAACAGGCATCTATCTGTACGATCAAAATGGTGAAATTCTGGAATACGCTGCAAATTTTTTGTCGGAAGTTCCTGACTTCACTGATCTCCCGGAATTCATACAAAGCAAAGCATACCGCACATTTTCCTTTCAGGATAATTCCCTGATCTACTACGGGTCTTTCTATCTGCCGGAACGTGCTTCTTACCAGTACAAGGGCTATATTGCCATTGAACTGCGTCCGGAACGATTCTTCTACAACATGCAGCTCAGAGCCAAAGAAATCTTTGACAGTCTGTACTGTATCGAAGACCACAAGATTGCGGCAGGCTATGGAGCTGAGATGGGGGAACTATCAGCGGAACAGCTTTCCGATGCAAAGGGTGGTTCCCTGCTGAAAATTGGGAACAATACTTATACCATTTTTCGGCAGCGCAACAGACTCTACGCCGAGTGGGAGCATGTTGCCCTGATCGGATACACCGAATATGTAGAGGAAGTATGGCATCTGGTTCATACATTGCTGGGCGGCATCGGAATCTCGATCCTCTGTATCATTCTCATCAGTTATATTATTTCCAAACGAATCACCAATCCGATCATTCAAGTCACTCATGCAATGATACAGGTCGAAAAAGGAAGCTATCCGCCGCCGCTGAAATCCAAAACCAGCGATGAGACCGATGATCTGATCCGCGGCTTCAACCATATGGTAAGCAGTCTGGAAAAACTGAATGCAGAGATTCTCCGTGAACAGGAAGAAAAGAAACGTTATGAAGTAGAAAAAGTAAAAGCACAGCTGGAGCTGCTGCAGTCTCAGGTAAATCCTCATTTTATCCACAATACATTAAATGGATTAAAATATATGGCTCTGACTGCCGGAAATCGGGAACTGGCGGCAACTATAACGAGCTTCAATACACTGCTCCGGGCTTCCATCAGTACAAACACCGAATTTGCAACCGTGGAAGATGAATGCCGCTATGTCATGGAATATATGAATATTCAAAAGATGCGATATGCTTCGAGAAAGATTGATTATTCGGCAACTGTCGAGCCAAATGCACTGCAGGCACTGCTGCCGCGTCTGATTCTTCAGCCGCTGGTCGAAAATTCCCTGTTTCATGGTATTCTTGGACTTGAGGATGATAAAGTCGGTGTGATCAAGATCGTCTGTCTGGTCGAGCAGGAATTTCTGCATGTCTATATCACAGACAATGGGGTGGGGATTCAGGAAGAAACATTGGAGAAGATCGTGTCCGGCGAACTTCGAGTAACCAATGGTTACAATCATGTCGGACTCAATAATGTAAAAGAACGTCTGAACCTCATGTATCGGACAGACTGCAAATTTGTGATCATGAGTGAATATCAACGCGGAACTACAATTTATTTTCGCGTACCTTATAAGGAGGAAGAATAATCATGTATACGGCAATGATTGTAGATGATGAATATCCGGCAAGAAATTTGCTGGAGCTGCTGATCGACTGGCAGGAAAATGATTTTCAGATCATCGCCAAAGCTGAGAACGGAAAACAGGCTTTGGCACTGTATGAAAAAGAAAAACCGGATCTTATCATTACTGATATTCAGATGCCGGTCATGGATGGAATTGAATTGATCGAAGAGATCCGAAAAAGGAATCCGGATCAGTATATTGTGGTGCTTAGCTGTCATGAATCATTCCGGTATGCACAGCAGGCGATTCGCCTTGGTGTAAAAGACTATCTGATAAAAGATATGCTGACCGAGAGCCAATTGCAGAACTGCCTTTCCCTCACTGTCCAGCACCTCGAAAAAACATCAGAAAGCCTGCCGGAAAAACAAAAGCTTGTATTCAGTCGGGAGCCGGATGAAACGATACAGCAAGCCTATCCTACCTGGCTGGCCAAGTCAGAAAACAGAATGAATCTTTTGCAGAACTCTCTGCTGGCAAATGATTATGACGAGGCACAAAAATGTATCCAAAAACTATATCAGGTGCCTTTCGAAGGTCTTGTCAGATTCCATTTTCTGGACTGGGTCAATAAATTTGTTTATCAGCTGCTCCGGGATCAATGCGAAAAGCAAAATATCCCTACAGATCAGATCTTTGGCAAATATGAACACCAGGAAAAAGAACTTTTGATGGAAGCCGAAACAGAAGACAGCTGCTGCCAGCTTTTGTGTTTATTTGTCCAGCGGTTCAAAACGCTGAATGTTTCTCCTGAAAGCTTCAGTGTACGGATCCAAAACGTGATCAAATATATTCAGGAAAATTATTATTACGATATCAGTCTGCAGTCGGTCGCAGACCATTTCGGCGTGCATAAAGTCTATCTGTCACGGAGTTTCAAAGCAGAAACCGGGGAAACGTTAAATGAATTTCTGAATAAGACAAGAGTCGAAAAAGCCAAATTGCTTCTTTCGATCACGGAAAACCAGACCCGCGAGATCTCCTATACCGTAGGCTTCAACAATACGCAGAGTTTCTATAACGTCTTCAAAAAATACGAAGGCTGTTCTCCGAACGAATACCGAAGAGAGCACTGCAAACACTGAACTCAGGGCACAAA
>CAZEPO010000048.1:6252-12781 GCA_964514125.1 uncultured Lachnospiraceae bacterium | reverse complement strand
CTGCAGTATCAGAAGGAGACCAAAGGTAAAACATTGAAGACAAATGCATAGAAAATCAGGTACAAAAAGAAAGGAGGCAGCAGATGTGTTTCGGCTAAAACAATATATCAAAATGTTGCTGCAGAATGTATTTCTGCCTCAGGTCTATCGGTGTTTTTGCCGCAGACCGATACGAAAAGGCTCTGTGATCTTCGCAGATGCACATCATACAGAGATGCCGTTTGCGATGCGTCGGATGTATGAGACAGTCTGTACAATGGAGCAGGATGAAGCGTCAGAACGGGTCAGCGATATACAGGTATTTGTACAGGACTTTAATCAGCTGTCTTTTGGTGCGATGGCAAAGTTTCTTCTGTCCTTTATGAAAGCCTATGCGACTGCAGAGTATGTGTTTATCTGTGATTATTTTCTCCCGGTTGCGTCCTGCCGGAAACGGCCGGAGACAAAGGTTGTGCAGCTGTGGCATTCCTGCGGTCTGATGAAAAAGATTGCATTTGACGCAGGTGACGACATTCCGAAAAATTATAAAGGAAATATGTTTGGCAATTATTCGTATCTGACGCTGAGTGCAGAAATCTGCGTAGATGTACATGCAAGGGCACTGCAGCTGCCGAAGGAGCACATCTTTGCGACCGGCGTGAGCAGAACGGATTATTATTTTGATCAAGACTGGAATGAACGCTGCAGGGAACGGTTCTATCGCGCACATCCCGAGGCAGCAGGCAAAAAAATCGCACTATGGGCACCGACTTTTCGCGGCAATGCGGCGAATCCGGTACTCGAAGGATTGGAGGCTGTGCAAAGCGCAGCACGACAGCTGAGCGATCAGTGGTTCTTCGTGATCAAAGCACACCCGCATATCGATGCACATGGTCAGGTATCCAACTGCCAGATCCCGACCGAGGAACTTTTGGCAGTGGCAGATGTGCTGATCACCGACTATTCTTCTGTGCTGTTTGATTATCTGATCTATCAAAAAGCCGCTGTACTGTTTGCACCGGATCTGAAACGGTACGAACAGCAGAGAGGATTTTATCTGGATTATCGGAGCATTCCGTACCCGATCGTGGAAGATGAACAGCAGCTGACGCAGACGATCGAACAGGCAATCCCGTGGTGTCAGACCCATGCTGCAGAGCAGGAAGCCTTCCGCAAAATCTATACAGGATCCTGCGACGGATATGCAACGGAGCGGATACTTGATTTGATAGGAATGTAAATTTTTTGATAATAGCAGAGAACTAAGATGTAAGAGAAAGACAGAAGAAGTACATTCTTTAGAAAACCAGCCGATTAAAGAATTAGAGCATATTATAATTTTGGCATTAGTAACATTGGAAAATGAAGCTTTGAAAAAAACAGTCCCAGCGAAATTCATTTGTCAGCGAAAACCCTGTGAATCCGCCGGTACTTAGCGAATTCGAGCTTTAGCGAAGAATGAGGTTAGTACCGCTGCGAGATGAACGGAGCGAGAGCGTGTTTAACCTGAGATATAATTCTATAATCGACGTACGGAAAACGGAGGAAAAATTATGAATATAGCAATCATATTTGCCGGCGGCAGCGGTGTCCGCATGGGAGCCGGCGTACCGAAGCAGTTTCTGGAGATCAACGGCAAACCAATCCTGATCCACACTCTGCAGCTGTTCCAGGAGCATGAGGAGATTGACAAGATCTATCTTGCTATGAGCCCGGACTACATTCGTTATGCAGAACAGCTGGTGCTGGATTATCATATCGACAAGATGGCAGCGATCGTGGAGGGCGGAGAGACCGCACAGGACTCCATTTTCCATGCACTTTGCAAGGCAAGAGAAGAGAATCCGGGTGACTCGATCGTACTTATACACGATGGCGTGCGTCCGTTTATAGAATACGGTGTCATCAGCGACAACATAGAGAGTGTAAAACAGCATGGAAGTGCGATCACCTGTACCTCTTGCTTTGAGACAATTATGCTCAGCAAGGATGGAGAGACGGTAGATAATCTTCCACTGCGCAAAGAAAGCTATGCGGCACAGGCACCGCAGAGTTTTTATCTGAAGGATATCATCGAGGCCCATGAGGCGATCCGCGCCACAGAAACGCGTTATGAAAATATGGTAGATGCCTGCACAATTTATCGTGCCCTTGGCAGACAGCCGCACATTGTGCTGGGCAACCGGGGCAATATCAAGGTGACAACACCGGAGGATGTCTATATGTTCCGGGCACTTTTGCAGTATAAGGAAAATGAACAGGCATTTGGCTTCGGTCTGACAGACCGGTTGGCAGCCAAGATGAACCGCTATAAAAAGAAAGAAAAGAAATAAAGTCAAATAGAGAGACGGAGGCAGATATGGAAAAGAAAATCTGGAGTGATGACCCTGTTTTTCAGGAAGATCTGGAACGTATCGCAGGATCGGAGCAGATCGAATGGGAAAAGTTGAAAGAGAAAACGGTGCTGGTGACCGGAGCGACCGGACTGATCGGCGGTCTGCTGGTGCGTGGGCTGATCTGCGCCAGTGTACAGCATAATCTGAAGATCCGGGTGATCGCAGCCGTGCGCAATCGTCAAAAAGCAGAGGCGATGTTTGCAGATTTTCTGCAGGATGGACTGGAATTTTTGGTCTGCGATATTCTGCAGCCAATTTTTGTTGAGGGCAGTGTAGATTATATCATTCACGGTGCGAGTGTGACTGCTTCCAGAGAATTTGTGGAGCACCCGGTTGAGACAATCCTGACAACGCTGAAGGGTACCGAAAATCTGCTGAATCTCGCAAAAGAAAAACAGGTTGAGAGTATGGTGTACCTTTCTTCTATGGAAGCCTATGGTGTGGTCGATCCGGAGCACTATATCGTACGGGAGACAGATTATGGCTACATTGATCCGCTTCAGGTACGCAGCTGCTATTCAGAAGGAAAGCGTATGGCTGAAGGAATTTGCGGTGCTTATGCACACGAATATCAGGTTCCGGTCAAGACGGCACGTCTGGCACAGACCTTCGGAGCTGGGATTAACCGGGAAGAAAATCGTGTATTTGCACAGTTTGCTCACAGCATTTTGGATGGAACGGATATTGTACTGCATACCGATGGCAGCAAGGCGCACTGCTACTGTTATACGACGGACGCAGTGCTCGGTCTGCTGACCGTTCTTCTGTGCGGCAAAAATGGGGAGGCCTATAATATTTCCAATGAGGCAACATTCGGTACGATCCGGGAGATGGCAGAGCTGCTGGTAAACAAATATCCGCAGAGCGGTTCGAAGCTGGTATTTGATATTCCGGAAGATGCAAACAAATATGGGTATGCACCGACTTCCAGAATGCTGATCAACGCAGAAAAGTTGAATGCACTTGGCTGGAAAGCTCAGGTGGATCTGCCGGAGATGTTTGAACGTCTGATGGCATATATGCAGGGCTGGAACAGGAAGGACAATGCATGAAAATGACAAAAATAAACAGAGAAGCACAGCTCTGTGCAGCGCTGAACGGCAGAAGAATTGTGTTTGCCGGATTGAGCAATACACAGAGAGAGATTTACGAACAGAATCTGATTCATCTGTTTCGACAGAAGCAGATCAATGTGAGGACTGCAGACAGTATCAAGGCAGTGAATGAAAATGATCTGGTGTTGATTTTTGGACAGATTGAAGACGATACGGAAAAGCGTTCAGGTGCGAAGCATACCAAAAGAGGACAGCTGATTTCTCTTATGGAACAGCTTGCGATTCTTGCTGAAAAAAGACCGGCTGGTGCGGTACTGATCTCGGACTGTCAGGTTTACGGAAAACAGTTTGGCACACCGCATAAATGGAAGGAAGAGGAACTCGGTTTCCTTTCACATACAGATCCGAAGGAAACAGCACTTCAGTATATGCGGATGACAGAGCATCTGGCATGCCGGCTTGCGCAGGAAGAGCAGCTGCATATCCGGGTGGCCAGACAAAATCTGCGAACAGAAAAAGAAGATTTGGGACAGGTCATTGAGGTGCTTTTGATGCTGCTTCTGCAAGGAGCAGACGGAGAAATCTACAACCTGCCGCAGTCAGGTCAGCCGTGGACCTATGGTGAGGCGGAGGAGCGGTCACCGCTGGCACCGTTGGAGCTTATTTTGGATACAGAAAAAGCAGATGCAGCCGCATCTGACAGAGGATAAGGGGAAGCATGTTACTGCGAGATTATTTGAATGAATTTGAACTGGACTGGGCACAGGCTCCGTCCAGATCCGGACAGATTTCCGGAAAGGACTTAAAAGGAGCAAAAATTCTTCTGGTCGGCGATCAGATTGAACTGCAGCGGGCGATCGCATGGTCATTTTTGGCATGGAATGACAAAGAAAAAGCAGGAATCCGCGTACAGGAGGCAGTTTGTGAAAATGGCAGTTTGCAGTCAGTCAGAGGGATTGAGCGCAGAGTCAAGCGTCAGCCGGATGATGAAATGCAGGATACCGGATTTGCTCCGAAGGAGGCAGACTATGTGATCCTGACCGGATTTTGCTGTCAGAAGGCAGAGATGACGGCACTTGAAACGATTGAGTATTTAGGACAGTTTGAAAAACTCCTTCGTTTGATCGCGGAGACATCCTGCAAAAAGGTACTGCTGCTTTCGGATGGAAGAGTATGCGGAGAACTGGATTATGAATTTGCAGCTTCCGAATATGAAAAAGGCAAAACACAGGCGGGAGCGCAGGGCGATCCGGCACAGTATCTGCTGCAGACAATGGAAAGCATGCTGACAGAGATAGCCAGAGAAACTCGTTTTTCTTATGAGATCCTTCGCACAGGGATGATTTACGGACCGTGTATCTCCATGATGGAACATCCGGTACATGAACTGGCAGGGATCGTGGCAGCATCGGAGGAGAAGGAGCTTGTGCTCACTCCTGACCGGACTTCCTATATCGGGATACATGATGTACTGACTGCAATTCAGTTTGTACTGACACGCTGTCCGGACAACAAGATTTTTCATGTATCTGGTCTGGATTCTGATGCAGCGCCGGGTGAGATCGCGATGCTCTTATACCACAATTTCCCGCAGCAGTGCAGGATCACGATGCGTCCGCAGACTGTGCAGAGCTGCGTACAGACAGAACACAACGCACAGCAGAGCGAAGCACAGGTACAATGCGGTGCTAAGCAGGCCAAAGAACAGACAGAATACGGTGAGCATCATATTCAGCAGCACGAAATTCGGCGAAATGGAATTTTGCTGAACACCCAGCTGCTTCAGCATTATGGATTTGAACCGCAGCTGCCGCTGGAAGATGGACTGATCATTTTGGTCAAGAGTATGCAGAAGCAGAACGAGGTCTTTATCTTTGATAATACGTATCTGGGCAAGCTTGATAAGGTACAGAAGCTTTTGCTTGGTTATCTGCTGGAGATTGATCGCATTTGCAAAAAGCATGAGATCAAATATTTTCTGGCAGGCGGTACTCTGCTCGGTGCAATCCGCCATCATGGATTTATTCCGTGGGATGACGATGCAGATGTCATGATGCTTCGGGAGGATTATGAGAAATTTCAGAAGGTTGCCGTAAAAGAATTGCCTGCGAATATCTTTATGCAGCTTCCGGAGACGGAAAAAGGGAACTATAATCCGTTCACAAAGCTTCGCATTAATAATACAATGTTTGCGACAGAATTTACCGGGCATTTTATGGATATGCACAACGGCATTTTCTTTGATGTACTTTCACACGATAAGACCGGCAATCACAAATGGTCACAGAAGCTGCATCTGATGGTGACTATGCTGAGTCGTTCCATTGTGTTCAACAAATGGGGCAATACCGATATCAAGAGCGGCGGCGGTCATCCGATCATCTGCAAGATTGTCGATAAGGCGAAATATCTGATTCCGATGCCGTTTGCGCTGTGGGTACAGAACAAGTCACTGACCTTTTTCCGAAATCGTCATTCTGATTATCTGTATGACGGAATGGGACGCAACCTCAAGCGCGGTGCATTTCCGGCAAAATGGCTGGAGGAGGCGGTGTATGTGGACTTTGAAGGCTACCAGTTCCCGGTGCCGAAGGAATACGACAAATATCTGACCTGGCTGTATGGAGATTACATGCAGATGATCCCGGTCAGCAGCAGACGGACCAGTCACAGCATTGTGCTGACCGATCTGGGTGAATACTCCGGATATGAACTGCCGGAGCAGAAATAAACGTGAAATATATCATGACGCCATGAATGAAAGAAAAGATACTTTCTATTGACAGTTCTAAAGTGCAAGAACTTCAAAGTTTCATTGAATACTTGCTAAAACCAAGAAGCCTATGATAGAACTCGGTGCAAGCACCTCAAACAGCTATCATAGGCTTCTTAACACAAGTATCCACTGAAACTGGAAGTTTAGCACTTCTTCACAAGTCAAGTAGAAAGTATCTTTTTTTCATTTCATGGCTGGTTACGAATTTTTTAAAATTAACAAAAGTTTATCTAAGAAAGAGATTTCTGATTGTCCTGATATTTATACAGCATTTCCTATCATAAAGTGGCAGTTGGTGCCGTATATTTATGTTACAGATTTGG
>CAZEPO010000048.1:0-6152 GCA_964514125.1 uncultured Lachnospiraceae bacterium | reverse complement strand
GCATTTCCTATCATAAAGTGGCAGTTGGTGCCGTATATTTATGTTACAGATTTGGTGGTTTGCAGGAGCGGAGAGGCAGGCGGTCGCGATGAATGTTATCTGGGGTGTTATGATCTTGATCGGAATTGTTTATGGGATTTTGACCGGGCAGGTGGAGGCTGTTTCGGAAGCGGTTTTATCGTCTGCCAGGGAAGCGGTGGATCTGTGTATGGTCATGCTTGGAGTGATGGCACTGTGGATGGGATTGATGGAGATTGCCAAGGAAGCAGGGCTGGTGCAGGGGCTGTGCAGAGGGCTGCGCCCAGTGATCCATTTTCTGTTTCCGGATATTCCGGAGGGACATGCGGCGCAGGAGCATATTGCGATGAACTGTGCTGCCAATATACTCGGGCTTGGCTGGGCGGCAACTCCTGCTGGTCTGAAGGCGATGGAGGCACTCGCACAGCTGGAGGAGGAGCGTCGTGGCGAAATTGCTTCTGGCGGTTCTGAAAGGACAAATTTCTCGAAGGAGGAAATGGTTCAGGGGCGCAGTATAAGTATTTGTGCAAAGTCTGGTCGGAGCGCTGTGCCGAGAGGTACAGCAAGCAATGAGATGTGCACCTTTTTGATTCTAAATATATCGTCGCTGCAGCTGATTCCGGTCAGTATCATTGCTTATCGGGCGCAGTACGGCAGTGTGAATCCGACTGCGATCGTAGGTCCGGCAATTCTGGCAACGATGGTGAGTACGGGAGTGGCAGTGGTATTTTGTAAGATCATGAATAGGAAAAGATAAAATCCTATGACAGAGTATTTAGAAAATTTTCTAAATAATAGTTGACAAAAAGAGAAAACAGAAGTAGATTGTATTTAGAAATATTTCTAAATACTTACTGAGGAGGCTACGATGGGTTTTGCAGAAACATTTAAGGCACTGGCGGATCCGGTGCGCCGGGAAATCCTTCAGCTGCTGAAGAAGGAGCGGCTGTCTGCCGGAGAGATTGGCAGTCATTTTGATATGACAGGAGCAACGATTTCCTATCACCTGAGTGTTTTGAAGAAAGCAGATCTGGTGCAGGAGACGAAGGTGAAAAATTTTGTCTATTATGAGCTGAATGCGTCTGTGGTGGAGGAGATCATGCTTTGGCTGTCAGAGTTGAGAGGAGGAACCGATCATGATGAAAACGTATAGAAAAACAATGATTTTTACAAGTATATTGATTCTGCTGCCGATACTGGCTGGCGTGATGCTCTGGAATCAGCTTCCGGCAGAGATTGCGACGAATTTTGGAACGAAAAATGAGGTGACTGATACTTCCAGCAAACCGTTTGTGGTATTTGGCATACCGCTGTTTATGCTGGTGCTCCAGTGGATCTGTCTGATCGCGACTGTGAATGATCCCAAAAAGAAAAATATCAGTAAAAAGATCCTTGGCGTGCTTTTATGGCTTGTTCCGATCATCACGATCCTGACGATGAGCCTGATTTATCTGAATGCACTTGGGATTCCGGTCAATGTAGGCCGCTTTGCCAATCTGCTGATCGGTGTTTTGTTTATGGTGATCGGAAATTATCTGCCGAAATGCAGACAGAATTACAGTGTGGGAATTCGCTGCGCCTGGACACTTTCCAGTGAAGAAAATTGGAACCGGACTCATCGGCTGGCCGGCTGGGTGTATCTGCTTGCTGGTATCTTATTCCTTGTGAACAGTATCTTTCTCTGGACCTGGCTTATGGTGGCGGTGATTGTGCTGGCATGTACACCGATGCTGTATTCTTATCTTTTATATAAAAAAGGAATCTGATGTATAATTTTGCATTTTTTTATACAGATCCAGTAGTTTTTATCGCTGATATAGCGTGATTTTTTTATTTAAATATTTTCTTGCCATAGATAAAGTTTTTGTTTCATAGGGGTATAATACTGAATTGTTCCTTGTAATTTTAAATAGAATATGTTATATTCAGGTCATAAAAGGAACAACCGCCCACAAGGGGTTGACCAATTTATTTGTGTATTAGAAATACCACCCTAAACTCGCCAAAGTTCTGAGGGTGGTTTTTCTATGTAGAAATTTACTTACAGATCAAAACAATGAACGTAAGCAATGCCAGAAGAAACATTCCGAAAGACATCATATCTTTGAAATCAAATTTCATCAGCACCACCTCCATTCTATGAGGAATAGAGGTCAGCCACCCTGCAACACGATTGTTCCATAAATTGTACTCTAGCATAGGTTATCATTCAGAGCCAAGCAGAATTTCATAAAACAGATGTAAAATGCGAAGCATTTTTAAGTCAGTTTTGAAATTTCACCTAGCTCTGAATAGACTATTGAAAATATAGCCTGTTTCAGCTATAATTTCCGTAATCGTACAAAGTCTGCACATGCGTAGGCATTATAACTATATATGAAGAAAGGGGTACTATCATGGTAAGAAAGGCAAAAGTAGAGATCAAAAAAGAACTGCGCGGCGGCAAAGGAGAAGTAGAATTTCACCATATCGTGTCAGCAGAAGAGATGAACGGACATGGCAGTATGTATGCGATGGTACGCATGAAGCCGGGCTGCAGCATTGGTTATCATGAGCATCTTACAAATACAGAGCCATATTTTATATTGGAAGGAAAAGGTACTTTTGTCGATCATGACGGCACTCGTACAGAAGTAGGACCTGGCGATGTCTGTGTGATCGAAGTTGGCCAGGGTCATGCACTGGAGAACAATTCAGATGAAGATCTGGTATTTATGGCATTGATCTATAATGCGTAATGATCCAGAACCAAGCACAGCATTTTTAAGGGGATTTCTATAATTGTATTTGGCGGATATGCCATACTGATAAGATAAGGGATGAGACGGAAATGAATTTTGAGACGATCAGCAAAAAACTGAAACAGTTCAGCAAAGAGACTGTGACAGAAGTGCAGAAATTAAATGAAGTACGGCAGCTCAACGCCGGGATCAGCGAAGAAAAAAAGCAGCTGGAGCTTATCTATGCCGCTATGGGCAAAAAGCTTTGGCAGCAGTATAAGGAAGCTCCGCTGGAAGGTTTTGAAGATGAGATGCGTACGATTGAAGAAAAATACAGCAAGATTGATCTGCTGCAGGATCAGATCCGCAGAGTAAAAGGTGTTGTGCTGTGTCCGTGCTGCAATACGGAGATGGCAGCGACCGAACGTTTTTGTTCAAACTGCGGAAACAAGATGCCGGAGGTGATCTCGATTCCGAAAGAGGAAGCAGAGGTACTGGAAGGCGAGGTTGTAGAAGCCGAAGATGTGACTGAAGCAGCTGACAGCAGCGAAGCAGAGCAGACAGAGGCAGTTGCACCGGAAGCGGAGAACAACGAAGCAGAAACTGCAGCAGCTGAGGATAACGAAAGTGATGCTGCATCATGCAAAGAAGATGATGTAACAGTGTCTGCCGAAATGGCTGGCTGTGATCCGGAATAAAACGGTGTTGAGGGAGGTGTATCCATGTATTTTTATTTGCCGACCAAATTGTACAGCGAACGAGACTGTGTGAAAAAATATGCTGCTGAGTGGACCGCACTTGGCAAAAAGGCTCTGATCGTGACAGGTAAAAGTTCTGCTCATAATGGAGCATTGGCAGATGTGACTGAAGCACTTACACAGGCACAGACCGCCTACTGTATATTTGATGAAACAGAAGAAAATCCATCCATCGAGATGGTGATGAAGGTGCGGGATTATGGACTGCAGGAGCAGGCTGATTTTGTGATCGGAATCGGCGGCGGTTCCCCGATGGATGCATCCAAAGCGATTGCACTGATGATGGCTCATTCGGAGAAAAATGCAGATTTTCTCTATGAAAAAGGTGATGACAGCGCGCTTCCTGTGGTGGAGGTGCCGACAACCTGCGGTACCGGCTCAGAAGTAACGCCGTATGCGATCCTGACGATCCATGCGAAACGGACCAAGAGCAGCCTGCCGCATCGCATTTATCCGGCATATGCGTTGATTGATGGCAAATATCTGATGAGTGCCAGTCGAAATGTACTGGTGAATACAGCTGTGGATGCATTGGGGCATTTTATCGAGAGCTATATTAATGTGAATGCGACGGATTATTCGCGTATGATCTGTGAGTATGGGATGAAGTTGTGGAGCAGTGCCAAAAATGTACTGATCGGCGCAGCGCTTACGGAGGAAGAATGTGACCGGCTGATGAAGGCTTCTGCGATGGCAGGTATGGCAATCTCCCAAACTGGGACAGCACTGCCGCATGGACTGAGCTACTATCTGACTTATGAAAACAAGGTTCCGCATGGCAGGGCAGTAGGTTATTTTCTTCCGGGGTATCTGGCACAGGCGAAGCCTATGCTGCGCAGGGAAGTGCTCAGCCTGATCGGATTTCCGGATATCCAGTATTTTGCTTCTTTTATCCATAAGCTGATCGGGCATATGGAAGCGGAGGATGCGCTGATCGAGAAAGCGGTTCAGGGCATGATGTCGAATGAAGCAAAGCTTAAAAATGTGCCGTATCAGGTGACAGCAGAAATGCTGTATCAGATCTGCGATATGGCACGCTAAAATATAATTCAAAGTGAACGTGTTTTCAGTTTGTAAACACGTTCCTTTTATCAGGAAAGGAAACAATGACATGGAAGGTGCAAATAAGAAGGAGATGGAAGAACTGGTAGGGGAGATTCTTCAAAGCTATCAGAGCTATCCGCAGACCTGCAGCATCAATACAAGAAACCGAATAAACAAAAATATTGTGATCGATATTCTGGAGGAGATCCGCAGCATTGCATTCCCGGGTTTTTTTGAAACCAAAAATCTGAATCGGGATTCGATCGAATATCATGTGGGAGAATTGCTGGAGGATATTCAGTACCGCCTGAAAAAACAGGTGACCAGAGCACTCTATCATACCGATGAAAAAGATATCCGTGAGGCAGATGTGCAGCGCAGGGCAGAAGAGATCGTCAAAGCATTTCTGCATAAGATTCCGCGCTTGCGGGAGATTCTTGCGACTGATGTACAGGCGGCTTATGACGGCGACCCGGCAGCATTCAACACAGATGAAGTTATTTTTTCTTATCCGGGTGTATTTGCGATCACAGTCAACCGGATCGCACATGAACTCTATATGCTCGGTGTGCCGCTGATTCCGCGTATGATGACTGAATATGCGCACAGCCTGACCGGAATCGATATTCATCCGGGCGCAACGATCGGAGAATACTTTTTTATTGACCATGGTACAGGTGTCGTGATCGGAGAGACAACGACGATCGGTAAAGGCGTGAAGATTTATCAGGGCGTAACACTCGGAGCCCTTTCCACCAGAGGCGGCCAGAGTCTGAAAAATACAAAACGTCATCCGACACTTGAAGATAATGTAACGGTTTATTCCGGTGCATCTATTCTGGGCGGCGAGACTGTGATCGGCGAAGGCGCAAGTATTGGTTCCAATGCGTTTGTCACAGTGTCCGTACCGGCCGGCACGAGAGTCAGCATCAAGAATCCGGAGCTGAAGTTCAAGGATCGCATCAGTATGACAGAACTTGGACAGGAAGGATTCTGGCAGCGCAGCAACGACTAGCATATTAGACATTGAGACAGAAAGGAATCATGTGTAAAAATGGAAAAAAGAATCATTCTGGCATCAGCGTCCCCGCGCAGGCGGGAACTGCTGGAGCAGATTGGATTAAAATTTGAAGTAAAGCCGAGCCGATGTGAGGAAGTGATCACAAAGACAGAGCCGGGAGAGATCGTCGAAGAGCTTTCCTACCAGAAGGCTGCAGATGTGGCACAGGACATCGAGGAAGGCATCGTGATCGGTTCCGACACGATCGTATGGCAGTCCGGCCATGTTATGGGCAAGCCTGCAGATCAGACGGCTGCCAAGGAGATGCTGTGCCAGATTCAGGGCAAGAAGCACAGCGTCTTTACCGGGGTGACTGTGATCGTAAAAGAGCATGGGCAGGAGCAGACGCATACGTTTTTCAGTGAGACCAAGGTAGAGGTCTATCCGATGACAGAGGATGAGATCCTGCGTTATATCGAGACTGGAGAACCGATGGACAAAGCAGGTGCATACGGCATCCAGGGCGCATTTGCGGCATACGTCAAAGGAATCGAAGGCGATTACAACACTGTCGTTGGATTGCCGGTAGCTGCATTGTGGCAGACCCTCAAA
>CAZEPO010000047.1:5435-12900 GCA_964514125.1 uncultured Lachnospiraceae bacterium | reverse complement strand
TCTCGCTCCATTCAGCCGCAGAACTTACCCTTACAGAAGGGGCTGTACAGTGAAAATAATAAAATACTTACATGACAAAGAGTAAATTTTGTATCTATTATTTAATATATTACTTTAAAGTTTATATTAAAACAAGTGAGAAGGACAATCTTATATAGATATAGAACTTAGAAAATATTTTATTGCATTTGTTTTAATGGAGCGAGAGCGTGTTTGCCTTGGGAACCATTGCGATTGCAGCGTCCTCCTAACCATATGAAAACAAGTATAAAAGATTGATTTTCGCAGCATTCTTTGATAAAATGAGCCCAGATTGTGAGGCTCTGCAGCAGAGCGGAGTGCAAGAAATTGAGCCGGCAGGCGGAATTTGTACTGCGGCAGAATGGAGGACGGATCATGGCACAGGCATATGTATTTTTGGCAGAAGGATTTGAGGAGATCGAAGGACTTACCGTTGTAGATATTCTGAGAAGAGCAGATATTCAGACGGAGATGGTTGCAGTCGGAGAAGATCTTCAGGTGACGGGCAGTCATGGAATTACAGTGACAGCGGATCGACTGTTCCAGCTGGGAGAACTGCGGGACGGAGAGCTGTATGTACTTCCGGGCGGTATGCCGGGAACGAAGCATCTGATGGAGCATCAGGGATTATCAATCCTGCTCAAGCAGATGGACAATGCAGGCAAAAAACTGGCAGCAATCTGTGCAGCACCGAGCGTACTTGGCAAACTGGAGCTGCTCAAGGGACGCAAGGCAGTCTGCTATCCTGGCTTTGAGGATAAGCTGACAGGAGCAACGGTGCTCAAGGATGCAGTAGCAGTGGATGGCAATGTGACAACAAGCCGCGGTATGGGCACTGCAATTCCGTTTGCACTGTCGCTTGTGGCACAGCTGAAGGGCGAAAAAGCGGCAAAAGATCTTGCAAAAGGTATTATCTACGGTATTTAACAAAAAAAAGTGCTGGTGTTTTTATAGCCACTGTGCTATACTACCTAAATGACTGCATACTAGAAATAGTATGAGTATTGATGCGCAATGGCGTGACAGGGAGAGAAGCAGCAGCGACTGTGCCCGGCGCGGAATGTGTTTGGCACATTCAGAGATAAACTGGCGTGAAACAGAATCAAGGAGGAATTGGACACAATGAGTGTACAGGTAGAGAAACTGGAAAAAAATATGGCGAAGCTGACAATCGAAGTATCTGCAGAGGATTTTGCAGCTGCTCTGACAAAGGCATATCAGAAGAATAAGAATAGAATCAATGTTCCGGGCTTCCGTAAAGGAAAAGCTCCGCAGCAGATGATCGAGAAGATGTACGGCGCTGGTATCTTCTATGAAGATGCAGCAAACATCGTAATCCCGGAAGCATATGCAAAAGCAGCTGACGAGTGCGGCGAAGAGATCGTATCTCAGCCGTCCATCGATGTAGTACAGATCGAAAAGGGTAAAGCTTTCATCTTCACAGCTGAAGTAGCTCTGAAGCCGGAAGTAACACTTGGCGACTACAAGGGTGTAGAAGTAGAAGCATCTGTTGTAGAAGTATCTGAAGAAGAAGTAGACAAAGCAATCGACAGAGAGCGTGAGAAAAACGCTAGAGAGATCGATATCGATGACCGTGCTGTAGAGAACGGCGATATGATCAAACTTGACTTTGAAGGATTTGTAGACGGCGAAGCATTTGAAGGCGGCAAAGGCACAGACTATCCGCTGACAATCGGTTCCGGCAGCTTCATTCCGGGATTTGAAGAGCAGCTCGTTGGCGCTAAGATCGGTGATGACGTAGAAGTAAACGTAACATTCCCGGAAGACTATCAGGCAGAGAACCTGAAAGGCAAAGCTGCAGTATTCAAATGCAAAGTGAACTCCATCAAAGTGAAAGAACTTCCGGCAGCAGATGATGAATTTGCACAGGACGTATCTGAGTTTGATACACTTGCTGAGTACAAAGATGACATCCGCGCAAAACTGCTCGAGCAGAAGACAGCAGATGCAAAACGTACAAAAGAGAACAACGTAGTTGCTAAGGTTGTTGAGAATGCTACAATGGAAATTCCGGAAGCAATGATCAACGAGCAGGTAAGACGTATGGTTGATGACTTTGCAAGAAGAATGCAGTCTCAGGGTATCTCTATGGAGCAGTACATGCAGTTCACAGGCATGACAGCAGATCAGATGCTTGAGCAGATGAAACCGGAAGCTCTGAAACGCATCCAGAACAGCCTTGTACTTGAGGCAGTTGTAAAAGCTGAAAACATCGAAGTAGGCGATGATGCTGTAGAAGCTGAACTTGTGAAGATGGCTGAAGCTTACAAGATGGAGCTTGACAAGATCAAAGAAATCATGGGCGATGCTGAGAAAGAGCAGATGAAGAATGACCTGGCTATTCAGGCAGCAGTAGATATGCTCGTAGAGGCAGCAGTAGAGAAATAAGGTTTTACTGAGGAGGTAAGACAGTATGAGCTTTGTACCTTACGTCATTGAACAGACGGGAAGAGGGGAACGTTCCTACGATATTTATTCCAGATTGCTGAAGGACAGAATCATCTTCCTTGGGGAAGAAGTGACAGACGTCAGCGCAAATCTGATCGTCGCACAGCTTCTGTTCCTGGAATCAGAAGATCCGAACAAAGATATCAGTCTTTATATCAACAGTCCGGGTGGTTCTGTTTCAGCAGGATTAGCGATTTATGATACAATGCAGTATGTGAAATGTGATGTTTCCACAATCTGTATGGGTATGGCAGCAAGCATGGGTGCATTTTTGCTGGCAGGCGGTGCAAAAGGCAAACGCTATGCACTTCCGAATGCAGAAGTGATGATTCATCAGCCGTCCGGCGGTGCGCAGGGACAGGCGACAGACATCAAGATTGTTGCAGAGAAGATTCTTCAGACCAAGAAGAAATTGAACGAAATGCTTGCGGCAAACACAGGACAGCCGCTTGAGGTGATCGAGACAGATACTGAGCGCGATCATTGGATGACGGCCGAAGAGGCGAAGGCATATGGCCTGATCGACGAAGTAGTTGTATCAAGATAGTTATAAAGATGCTTACAATGGGGCTGTTACAAAGGATTTTGTGACAGTCCCTCTGTAGATTTTAGAATAGGTGCATTTTGGCACCGCTGGAGGTAAAGATGCCGGGAAAAAACGGAGAAAAAATCAGATGCTCCTTCTGTAACAAGTCAGAGGATCAGGTTCGCAAGCTGATTGCAGGACCGAGTGGAGTATATATTTGTGACGAGTGTATCGACATCTGCTCAGAAATTATAGAGGAAGAGCTGGAAGAAGAATATGCAGCTGATGAGCTGTCAGAGATCAACCTGCTCAAACCAACCGAGATCAAGGCATTCCTGGATGAATATGTGATTGGCCAGGATGAAGCAAAAAAGACACTTTCCGTAGCGGTTTATAACCATTACAAGCGAATTACAAGCGGAAAATACCTGAACGTGGAGCTTCAGAAGAGTAACATTCTGATGCTCGGCCCGACTGGTTCCGGCAAGACGATGCTGGCACAGACACTTGCAAGACTGCTCAATGTTCCGTTTGCCATTGCAGATGCGACTGCATTGACAGAAGCAGGATATGTGGGCGAGGATGTAGAGAATATTCTGCTGAAGATCATTCAGGCAGCGGATTATGACATCAAAAAAGCAGAGTACGGTATTATTTATATTGATGAAATTGACAAAATCACCCGCAAATCTGAGAATGCATCCATTACAAGGGATGTATCCGGTGAGGGTGTTCAGCAGGCACTGCTTAAGATCCTGGAAGGAACGGTTGCATCTGTACCGCCTCAGGGCGGCCGCAAGCATCCGCATCAGGAGTTGCTTCAGATCGATACCACAAATATTCTGTTTATTTGTGGCGGAGCATTTGAAGGACTCGAGAAGATCATTGAATCACGTATGGACAAGAAGGGAATCGGATTTAATTCTGAGCTGACTGAGAAAGAACAGAAAAATGTAGGAGAAGTGCTCAAAAAAGCACTTCCGCAGGACTTTATCAAGTTTGGTATGATTCCAGAGTTTATGGGACGAGTACCGGTTGTGGTATCTTTGGATGAACTGGATAAGGATGCACTGGTTCGTATCCTCACAGAGCCGAAGAACGCGATCGTGAAGCAGTACCAGGGTCTGTTTGATCTGGACGATGTAGAACTCAGCTTTACACCAGAAGCAATTGAGGCAATCGCGGAGAAAACGATCCACCGTAAGACCGGTGCGAGAGGTCTGCGTGCGATCATGGAGAATGCAATGATGGATCTGATGTATCAGATTCCGTCGGATGATACGATTGATACCTGTCTTGTGACCAAAGAGGTGATCGAAGGCACAGGAGAACCGGTTCTGACCTATCGCGAGGAGCAGCCAGCCAGAAGAAAACGCAGACTTGGCATGATGGAGGAAACGGCTTAAATACTATGGAAGAAACAAGAAAGATACTGCCGGCAATACCGTTGCGCGGACTGACTTTGCTGCCGACGATGATATTGCATTTTGATATCAGCAGAGAGAAATCCATCAAGGCCATCGAGGCTGCGATGGCAAAAGATCAGATGATCTATATAGTGACACAGAAAAACCCGGATGAAAATAATCCGGGTTTAGCCGGTTTATACGAAATCGGCATGGAAGCGAAGATCCGCAATGTAGCAAAGCTGCCGAAGGATATTATACGAGTTGCGGTAGAGGGTATGGAACGCTGCCGTATTGTGGCATTGGAAGAGCAGGAACACTGTCTGTATGCATCGGTAGAGCCGCTGGAAGAGACTGCATATACGCTTTCTGAAACAGAACAGGAGGGCATGCTGCGTGCGCTGGATGATCTGCTGAACCGATACAGCCAGCTCAATCAGAAGTTCAGCAAGGAAATGCTGAGACAGCTTCTTGAGGTGCGTGATTTTGAAAAACGGATCATAGCAGCCTGTGTGCAGCTGCCGTTTCAGTACAAAGAAAAGCAGCGTCTTCTGGAAGCTGACGGTATGGAAGAGCGCTATGAGCTGCTTTGTACAATCCTGGTCAGTGAGATGGAAGTGCTGCAGATCCACAATGAGATTCAGCATAAGCTGAAGGAGCGTGTTGATAAAGGTCAGCGGGAATATATTCTGCGCGAACAGATCAAAGTCATTCAGGAAGAACTCGGAGAAGATACGCTGCTTGCAGATGTTAAGCATTATCATGAGGCAGCGGATCAGCTGATCGCTTCGGATGATGTGAAAAACAGGATCCACAAAGAGACAGAACGTCTGAAAAGTGTCGGCAACAATTCTGCAGAGGCATCTGTGCTGCGCGGCTATATAGAAAATCTGCTTGAAATGCCTTGGGACAAGGTATCGCAGGACAGCAGTGATCTGAAGCGTGCGGAGAAGATTCTCGACGAAGATCATTATGGTCTGGAGAAGGTCAAAGAGCGTGTCATGGAATTTCTTGCTGTGCGATCTCTGACGAAAAAGGGCGAGAGTCCGATCCTGTGTCTGGCAGGACCGCCTGGAACCGGTAAGACATCGATCGCACGATCAATCGCACGTGCACTGGACAAAAAATATGTGCGGATCAGTCTTGGCGGTGTGCGCGATGAAGCGGAGATCCGCGGCCACAGAAGAACTTATATCGGAGCGATGCCTGGACGGATCGCAGAAGGACTGCGTCAGGCAGGCGTGAGCAATCCGCTGATGCTGCTGGATGAGATCGACAAGGTGAGCAGCGATTACAAGGGAGATACCTCCTCTGCATTGCTTGAGGTACTCGACTCTGAACAGAATGGCAAGTTCCGTGATCACTATATTGAACTGCCGCTGGATCTTTCCGAGGTACTGTTTATTGCGACAGCCAATGATCTGCACACGATACCGCGTCCGCTTTTGGACCGCATGGAGATCATAGAGGTGAGCAGCTATACTGCCAATGAGAAACAGCACATTGCCAAGGAGCATTTGATCCGTAAGCAGATGGAACGCCACGGTCTCAAAAAGGGACAGCTGACGATTTCCAAAACAGCACTTGCCACGATCATCAGCGGCTACACCAAGGAAGCAGGTGTTCGACAGCTCGAGCGCAAGATTGGTGAGATCTGCAGAAAAGCTGCCCGAGAGATTCTGGAGGACGAGGTTAAGAGTGTAAAGGTGACAGAAAAGAACCTTTCCAAATATCTGGGCAGAAAGCGTTATACCTTCCAGAAAAAGAATGCCAAAAATGATATCGGTATTGTACGCGGATTGGCGTGGACCAGCGTAGGCGGAGATACGCTTCAGATTGAGGTCAATACAATGCCAGGTAAGGGAGAATTCCTTTTGACCGGACAGCTGGGCGATGTGATGAAGGAATCTGCACGAACAGCGATCAGTTACATTCGTTCGCTGGGCAGGGAATATCAGATTGATCCGGAATTTTTTGCAAAGAATGATATTCATATCCATATTCCGGAGGGGGCGGTTCCGAAGGATGGTCCGTCGGCAGGCATTACGATGGCGACTGCGATCCTTTCCGCAATCACAGGCATTCCGGTTCGGGCAGATGTGGCAATGACCGGAGAAATCACACTTCGTGGGCGTGTGCTTGCAATCGGAGGGCTCAAGGAAAAGCTTCTGGCTGCCAAGCAGGCAGGGATCACGACTGTGATCGTGCCGGAAGAAAACAGAGCAGACGTGGCCGAGATACAGGCAGAAATCACAGACGGCATGGAGTTTGTCTATGCAGAATCGATGAAAACAGTGCTGAAGACAGCTCTTGATCGAAAATAGCAGATTAATCGCAGCAAAAGAACTGAGCAGAAAGAACCCAAAAGCGAATACTGCTCGGTTCTTTTAGAATAAGGAGAAAAACAGTGGTAATCAAACAGGTAAATCTGGAAACCGTATGCGGCATCACCAGTGTGCTGCCGAAAAATACAAAAGCAGAGGTGGCTTTTGCCGGCAAGTCAAATGTTGGCAAGTCCTCTCTGATCAATTCTCTGGTCAACCGCAAGGCACTGGCACGTACCAGTTCCCAGCCGGGTAAGACTCAGACGATCAACTTTTACAATGTCAACGAAGAACTTTATCTGGTGGACCTGCCTGGTTATGGCTATGCCAAGGTAGCACAGAGCGAAAAAGAAAAATGGGGCAAGCTGATTGAGAAGTACCTGAATGGTTCACAGCAGCTTCGGGCTGTTTTTCTTCTGATCGATATCCGGCATGAGCCGGGTGCCAATGACAAGATGATGTACGACTGGATCTGCCACAATGGTTACAATCCGATCATCATTGCAACGAAGATGGACAAGATCAACCGCAGCCAGATCCAGAAGCATGTTAAGATGATCAGGCAGGGATTGAATGTACGTCCTGGTACACAGATCATCCCATTTTCTTCTCAGACGAAGCAGGGAAGAGAAGAAGTGTGGACACTGATCGAACAGCTTTGCTTGGAAAATGAAGAAGTTTCCGAGTAGATTGCTGGGAAAAAGTGTGTTTTGCTGGAA
>CAZEPO010000047.1:0-5335 GCA_964514125.1 uncultured Lachnospiraceae bacterium | reverse complement strand
GTGTGTTTTGCTGGAAAGGATTGACAGAAAAACACAGGAAGATTATAATTGTACACGATGAATATAGGCAAAGCAGCCGAAAGACTGTGACGCAAAGCTATAGGGCCTGTAAAATGGCAGCCAGCTGCAAAATTGATTTTTGAAAGCACTGTAGGAATCACTAGAGTGCTTTTTTCAAATAAAAAGAGTAGATTAACGCCGAATATTTTAATTGCAGGGAAATGGCATTTCGTGCGGCACATACGCTGAAAGGAATTTGCCTGAATCTCGGATTTGATGCACTTGAGACGACAAGCTCGGCACTTACAGAATATCTGCGTGCTTCAAAAAAGACTGAGGAATGTGAAGAACTGATGGAAAGAGTTACCGTTGAATACGAAAAACTGGTAAATGCACTGCAGAAGACAGAATAGTGGATTCTTATTTGCGGAGAAAAGGAAAAGCTATGAGAAAAGATATGTTGAAAAGCTGCTTGGAGACCATGCGTTTTCTGAGCCGTACCACAGATGAAGTAATGTATCTTTGTGATCTGGATGAAAAAAAGGTTTATTTTGCGGATAACTATGCACGAAAATTGGATATTTCACAGATGGAAGGAACCGAGTATCCGCTGGAGCAGATACAGCAGTTTCTGTTTTCCAAAAGTGGAAAGCGAGCCTTTTTCAAACCGGATACATTTGAAGAACTGCCGGAAAAAATTGTTTTTCAGGAATATTACCTGCTGGATCAACAAGGGCAGACGATCAAAATCTACAGTACAGAAAAGCTGCTGACCGATCGGGACGGTAAGCCACTGTGCATCATGGGACATGTATCTGATCTGGTGAAAGACCAGAGTATCGATGGATTGCACCGGCTTGAGCAGGAAGAAAGTCTGATTGAAGAACTGAAAAACAGTATACTGCATGATTTTGCAGGATTTTCGATCAGCTATCAGCCGTGTCTGAAGACGGACTCCTGCAGACTGTGCAGCGCAGAAGCACGGCTCTGCTACCATTCACCGTCGAAAGGAGAGATCTCGGCGGAGCAGTTTATACCGCTTTTGGAGCAGATTGATCTGATCGCACAGACGGATCGCTGGGTATTGCGAATGGCATTGCTGCAGTGCCGGGAGTGGAGAAAATATGTTCCGGATTTTCGTGTCAATGTAAACCTTTCTTTGATCCATATGAAAGAGAGGATGATCTGGGAACAGCTGGAACAGGACTTACAGACATTGAATCTGCCGGGAGAGGCAGTGACATTGGAGCTGGCCGAGAGTGTTTATATGAAGGATCACCGTTCCTTTAACCGAATCTTCAAAAATCTTGCACAGAAGGGAATTCGGATAGCCATTGACAATTTTGAAACGGGTTATTCCAGTCTGAGTTATCTGAAAACTATCTCCATTGATGAGATTAAGATTAATCGCCGGATCATTTCCGGTATTCAGCACAGTGCTTATAACTATCGGCTGCTGGGTAATCTGATCGAGCTTGCACATCGCTCCAAAATACAAGTGTGCTGCAAAGGCGTTGAGACAGAGACCGAGTTCCGCATTTTGAAGGAACTGCATCCGGATTTGATGCAGGGCTATTTCTTCGGCAAGCCTTTCACAGCTGAGGAGTTTTTTGATGCGTTTATCAATCCGGATTCTGCACAGTATCATGAGATGCGGGAGAAGGAGAAGAAATACTGCACTATGCACGAAGTAGAAAGCAATCTTGTTCAGGAATATGCCAGATATGAAAAAATGGCAGCTGTGTTGGATGGAATGGATGAGATTGTGTATGTATCTGATTGGGCAAATGATGATCTGCTCTATCTCAATGCAGCAGGGCGAGAATTGACGAATACGTATGATTATACGGATAAAAAATGCTATGAAGTAATCCATGGAAGGGAAACACCTTGTGAGTTTTGCCAGAAAAAACATGCAGAGAATGATTCTTATTATGCGTGGGAGCTGGATAGTGACTACCTGAAGCGTCATTTTCTGGTAAAGAATAAGCAGACAGAGTGGTCGGGCAAAAAAGGAAATCTGACTGTTTGTATTGATATTACAGAGAAAGAGATTATGAGTAAGGCCGCATCAAGGGATCCGCTTACCGGTGTATATAATCGAAAAGCCTTTGAGGAAGGCGTCAGAAAATACATGCAGAAGGATGATGGAAAAGAAAGTACTCTGATTCTATTAGACATTGATAACTTCAAGGGCATCAATGATACGTATGGACATATCGAAGGAGATGCTGCATTGAAGCAGATGGTAGAGGTGCTTCGACAGGTATTCCGAAAACAGGATCTGGTCGGGCGACTAGGCGGAGATGAATTTTTGATCTTTTTGAAAAATCTTACCGACCGTGAGATCATTGCGAGACGATTGGAAACCTTTCAAAAGCTGTTTACACAGCAAAGCAAATATCAGTCTACCTGCAGTATGGGAATCACAACATTGAGAAAAGAGCATTTTTCTTACACAGAGAGTCTGAACCAGGCGGATATTGCTTTGTATAGGAGTAAAGAGGCGGGCAAGAATAAGTTCCTGCATTATGACGATCTGAAACATTAAAAGAAAAAGAAATACAAAAAAGGCAATCGACATGACGGTATCGATTGCCTTTTATTATGTTTGATTTATTCTTACGCCATTGCGTTAACTGCTTTAGCCAGACGTGAAACTTTTCTAGCGGCATTGTTCTTGTGATAAACACCTTTCTTCGCAGCCTTATCAATTGTAGAAGTAGCAGCAAGCAGAGCAGCTTCAGCAGCAGCTTTGTCGTTTGCAGCAACAGCAGCTTCTACCTTCTTGATTGCAGTCTTAACGGAAGACTTGATTGCTTTATTTCTTTCGTTTCTAGTTTTAGCAACCAGAATTCTTTTCTTTGCAGATTTAATGTTAGCCAATGTGTACACCTCCAGACATTCTATAATTATCCTTGTTTCATTAAAATCGGACACGGACGTTTAATGTAAACATACTCATATATCTTAGACCAACTTAACTTTTCTGTCAATACATATTTCTCAAAAACTTGTAAAAAATAAGGGAAAAACAAGCGTTTCATGACAAAAGAACGAGCAGAAGGAGCAGAATTATGATGGGAAATTTTCAGATTCGGACAGACCTGGCAGTTGAGGCGAGAGAAAGCTGTGAAGCAGACAATATCAGGATCAGGGGTGTGAAGGTAGAGACGCAGGAAGATCCGGAGCGGGAAATCTATACAACAACTGTGATCGTGGAAACCGAGAATGGAGCAAAAGCACTTGGTAAGCCGGTCGGGACCTATATTACGATGGAGGCTCCGAATATGTCGGCATCGGACGAAGACTATCACAGAGAGATTTCGGAAGCACTGGCACAGCATCTGAAAAGACTGATCGGTGCACGCTGCAGTTCTGTTCTGGTGGTTGGATTGGGCAACCGGGATGTGACACCGGATGCACTCGGACCGGATGTGATCAACAACCTGCATATCACACGGCATATGATTCGAGAGTATGGGAGAATGACAGCGAATCTGGAATCGGCGGCTGAAATCAGCGCCATTATTCCGGGTGTGATGGCTCAGACTGGTATGGAGACGCTGGAGATCATCCGGGGTGTGGTGGCTGAGACAAAGCCAGAACTTGTGATCGCAATCGACGCATTGGCTGCACGAAGCACGAGAAGGCTGAACCGCACGATTCAGATTACAGACACTGGGATTAATCCAGGCTCTGGGGTCGGCAATCACCGCAACGCGATCAACCAGGAGACACTCGGTGTTCCTGTGATTGCAGTCGGAGTACCGACTGTAGTAGACGCCGCGACAATTGTCAATGATACGATGGAAGAACTGGTGGCAGAGATGGATCGCACGACAGCGATGCAGAAACTTGGCGGTACACTTGGCACGATGAATCGTGCCGAAAAGCAGCAGATGATCCGCGAACTGATCTCGCCGCATCTGAATACGATGTTTGTCACACCGAAGGACATCGATGAAACGGTCAAGTATCTGAGCTATACCATCTCTGAGGGTCTGAATCTGGCTTTTTCAGGAGAACACTGATCCTGATGTGCGAATAAAAACGGGATTCATTTCATATATATAGCATATGGCTGCATCAGCTTGGCAAAAGCAACCAGGATGCAGGAGGTGGCATATGCGAAATGAGGACTGGCTGCAGAAAATCCTATATGTGATCATGGCAGCTCTTGCAATTTATATTATATGGAAAGGCGGAAGTCTTTTATTAGAGAGTGATTCAATGCAGAAAGCGATGCGTGAAGGGATACTGCAGCGCCCACTGGAGGATGCGGCGGTGCGCACTTATATGCCGGGCTATACGGCAGCAGTGGAAGGTGATTCCGGTGAGAACTGGATTGCACCGTGGATGAGGCCGGTGGTGCCGGTGTACAGTTATCTGGCGGAACAAGGTATAGAAGAAACGGAGACAAACGTTACATGGGATCACAGCAACGAAATCGAAAATGACAGTCAATCGGAATCAGATGAGCAGGAAAATAGAGTGAATACAGTAACAGAAGATGCTGTTTCCCAAAGCAATATCGTCCAGGAACAAAATGTATATGATGATGAAACTGTGTCTGAAAAATCACAGCCCGAGGCTGTACAGCCGGCAGTCAGCCGGTTCATTTCCTCGTCACTGCGTCAGCAGCTGAAAGATTTTGATTATCTGCTTTCCAATTATTATACGGTAGATGGCGGCACGACTGCCGATGAAACACTGCTGAATGTGGACACGCTGCTTGATACCGATTTAAGTCTGCAGCAGAATACAGAGGTTCCGCAGATTCTGATCTATCACACGCATTCTCAGGAAGCATTTGCTGATTCACGAGAAGGCGAGGTGGGAGATACTGTTGTCGGAATGGGGGAGGTGCTGGCAGAGTATCTGCGGGATTATGGCTATCAGGTGATTCATGATACAGGGGTTTATGATCTGGTGGATGGTGTGCTGGATCGCAGTGCGGCGTATGATCATGCCAGAGCAGCAGTGCAGCAGATTTTGGAAGAACATCCGACGATTGAGGTGATTATTGATCTCCACCGGGATGGTGTGGACGGAACGAAGTTTGTGACGGAGATTGGTGGAAAACCTGTATCGAAGATCATGTTTTTCAACGGAATCTCTCGCAACAGTCAGGATCAGCAGCTGACTTACCTGCCCAACGAATATATCCGTGAAAATCTGGCATTTTCACTCCAACTGGAGTTGTTGGCGCGGGAACAGTATCCGGATTTTACAAGAAATATCTATCTGAAAGCAGAGCGTTTCAATCTGCATCTACGTCCGCGCTCGCTGCTGATCGAGGCAGGTACACAGCTGAATACAGTCGAAGAAGAGC
>CAZEPO010000046.1:0-13294 GCA_964514125.1 uncultured Lachnospiraceae bacterium | reverse complement strand
AATAGAAATGGAGTAAACTTTTTATGAGCAGAATTTTAGTATTCTTTGTTTTCTTTTCAATCCTTGCCGGAACAAGCTATTATCTTGCTTATCGACTTTATGACGGTCTGGCTGTCCTGTTCCCAGGCATGCGTTTTTGGCCGATGCTGGTGATCATCGGTATATTGGCTGTCATATTGATACTGGGTTTTGTAAGGGCATTAACACCTTTTCCTAAGGAAGTAAAGCGTATTCTCGGATTGCTCAGCGGCTATTGTATGGGAATTGCCTTCTATCTGCTGCTGTTTACAGTGGCAGCGGATCTGGTTCTGCTGATCCCTCGACTCATGAAGCTTCCTTTCACCGCCAATCCTTTGCTGAAAAGCGCTGAGACGATCTGTATTCTGGTACTCACTTTCGGCACCAGTATTTATGGATTTTTTCATGCAAAGCAGATTTCCCATATTTCCTATGAAATTCAGCTGCAGGACAAAAACGATATTTCAGATCTGAATATGGTCCTGATAAGCGACCTTCATCTGGGCGCGATTGGATCAGAAAGGCAGCTGGAGAAGATTGTGAATGAGATAAATGCACAGCAGCCCGATGTCGTGTGCATTGCCGGTGATTTCTTTGACACTGATTTTGAAGCGATCCAGGATCCGGATGCTGCACTCCAAACACTGCAAAAACTTCATGCGACTTACGGTGTATACACCTGTCTTGGAAATCATGACGGCGGACAGACGCTTCCGCAAATGCTGGATTTTCTAAATCAGGCTGACATCCAGCTGCTGAATGATACCTATACCGTGATCGATGATCGGCTGATCCTGGTCGGCCGATTGGATACAGCAGCAATCGGCGGATACGGCGATCAAGCGAGAAAACCGCTCTCTGATTTCTTCATCCGGGAAAATCCGTCTGTTCCGGTGATCGTATTGGATCATGACCCTGCAAATATCAGCGAATACAGTACAGAAGCAGATCTCCTGCTTTGCGGCCATACTCACAGAGGTCATATCTTCCCAATAAATCTGTTCACAAAGCTGATGTATACCGTCGACTATGGCCATTATCAAAAGGACGCTCAAAGCCCTCAGGTAATTGTGACTTCAGGTGTCGGAATCTGGGGCATGCCGATGCGCGTCGGAACAGACTGTGAGGTTGTCACGATTCATTTTTCTGGAAAATAAATTACTATTCTTCAGTTTATGACCGAACTGATGCTGATAACTGGTTATCGCTTTTTACCGATTTTCTCTATAAACAAAATCAATGCTCTCTGGAATATGTCACCCACAACACCTACATACCAAACCCCTGCAAGCATTGCAGCACCGATTTGTAATGGAAGTGAAGCAACTGAACAAATCCCAAGCGGCCCCATAACTGTAAGACCTATTGCCCAGCCACACAGCCAACTTGGTACAAATATCCATTTTTCAAAAACAGAACCAAGTATAACTGCCAGCCCGCCCATAATAAAAAGAACTGTATAAAGTTCAACATCGGGATTAAAATTCATAATCTCCTGCAGTGTCAATGTGATAACTGCCCAAATATCGCCACACAGAAAGCCCAATGATATTGGTACCGCTTTCTTTAGCGTATTTCCGGCTGCCACATATAGACCGGCACAAATTAATGCAACCGCCCCTACGGTAACCCCCAAATATGGGCTTATAACAGCCCATATTGGAGGCAGCAATGCAGTCGTAAGAGCAAGCGTCAAATTATTTATCCACTTTGCCTGCTTTTCTGACATCAGAACTTACCAACCTTGGTTAATCGCTTCGGAAGCCTTGGAAGTTTGCCTGTAACCGCCACAATAGCATCTTCCTCACATGAAGCAACACACTTTCCGCACTGCTCACACATATCCTGATCAATCATATGGATAAATCCCTTCTTACCTTCAATAGCATCTTCTTCGCATTCTTCCATACAATCTCCGCATCCTGTACACATATCCGGCCTAATAATATATGTACATTCCGCCTTGTAACATACACCGCATCTGCATTTTTTCTTTTTGATATGCTCCTCAAACTCTTCTGCAAAAAGCTCTAACGCTGAGAGCATCGGTCGCGGCATATTTTGACCGAATGGACAATAACTTCCGATACAAACCAGTTCTCCGACCTCTTTCAGCAGCGAAATGTCCGTCGCTTTGGCTCGGCCTGTTGTCATCTCGGAAATGATTTGCTTAAATTGGGAAGTACCTTCTCTGCAAAGCACACATTTTCCACAGGAGCTCTGATATGCTTCTGATGCAAGTGTTTTACACACATCGACAATACAGTTCTCTTTGCTGTAGACAGTGATTGAAGAATACATATCTTCTCCCGTAATCTTTGTCTCTTTCAGCTCTGATCCAGCAATAAATTTACCTTTCAGCCCACCAACCAATACTGCCTTTGCATCTTTCACATCTGCAATCTCGGCCAATGAAGTGCCAATTGCAGCTTCCACTATTTCGGTCTTTCCTGCAATATTTACTGCAATAAATCTGCTGCTAAAACCATTTTTTATTCCATAAGCAGTTTCCGGCGTAAGTACCAGCACTGCCTTATCATCATATACTGCCAGAAAATCATCCTGAATCATCGGTCGCGGAAGATTGCCTGCAAGTACCTGTGCAACTGCATACGGGTTACTCAATACAGGACTTGTCTCACTATAGCGAATCTGACTACCTAAGCCATCTATGGTTGTTCCGGATGGAAGAAGATATAAAATTTCTGCTTGATTATCTGCAGCATATTTTTCTACTCCGGCTACAACATCATCCAGCTTATACTGCATCAGATACATAGAAATCGGTGCATATTTATCATCTGCCACACAACTGCATACGACTAAATTTTTCATGACTGCTTCCCTCCTCCCTCATTTGTATAATCACTCCAGAACTTTTGAGGAGCAAGTTTCACACGAAGGTCACACTGAAGACATCTGCTCGCCTCACATCCTGACGCGCCACAGGAATATCCCAAATCCATCGGTTCAAAGTTATTTTTTCTCTTATCAGCAGCGATAACTTCCGGCGCCACTCGTTCCATTTCTGCAAATCCGTTCAATTTTCCAATATGCGGATCTACAACCTGTGTCGGTGCAAGATTTTCTTCTATCACACCGTCTCCACCCAGGTATTGATCTATCTTGGACACAACCGTACGCGCTGCAGCAATCGCTTTGATGACAGACTGTGTTCCCGTTACACCATCTCCTGCTGCAAAAATGCCCTCCTCTGAAGTCATACCTGCTCCATCAGCCACAATACGGCCACGCTCAAGTGCAAGTCCAAAGGCTTCTGTTATCTCCGGATGCTGGCCTACTGCAAAGATTACAGTATCTGCAGCAATCACTTCATCTGAGTTCTCTTCTTTCTCAATAATCGCCTTGCCGTTTTCAAAATAAAACTTCTTGACACCAGTAACAGAAAGACCGGTCGCTTTTCCATTTTCACCAAGGATTTCATTGAATGTCTTTGAATTATGGATAATAATTCCATCCTCTTTTGCCCATTCGATTTCTTCCTCAGAGGCTGTCATTTTATCCGCTGCCTCCAAACATGCCATATGCACTTCTTTTGCGCCAAGCCGCAGTGCTGATTCTGCACAGTCAATTGCGACATTTCCACCGCCAAGAACAACAACCTTCTCACCAACCTTCATTGGATTGCCTAAGTTGATTGCCCGTAAAAACTCGGCATTGAGATATACATTTTCATAATCGTTGCCCGGAATTGTGAGTCGGTTTCCCGCATGTGTTCCAATCGCAACGAATACCGCATCAAATCCTGACTCTTTTAATTGCTTTGCAGATTCTACTGCACTATTGCATTTTATCGTAACTCCAATTGCCTCTATCTCTGCAATCTCTCTGTCGAGCACCTCACGCGGCAGACGATAAGCCGGAATACCATAACGCATCTGTCCGCCTGCCTGCGGCAGTTTTTCCAGAACAGTCACTTCATGGCCAAGTTTTTTCAAATAATATGCAGCTGTGAGACCTGCCGGACCTGAACCTACAACTGCAACTTTCTTGCCTGTTGCAGTTTTCTGAAATGCATTTTCTTTCCAACTTCCATCATCCTGACTTGCTGCAAAACGCTTAAGATTTCGAATCGAAAGCGGACTGTTCAAATGATTTCTTTTACACTGCATCTCGCAATTATGAGTACAAATATATCCCAATACTTCTGGGAATGGCGCTTTCTCTCTTACGACCGCTGCCGCTGCCGGATAATTGCCTTCTTTGATAAATCGGATATATTTCGGCACATTAATATTGGCTGGACATCCATCCATACAAGGTACAAGTGACAGTTCGCGTCCGACACCTTCTTTGAAAACGCCTACCTTATCACGAATAGCTCCTGTCGGGCAGACCTCTGCACAGGCTCCGCAGAACATACATCCTGCTTCCTCCAGACTTGTTCCATTAACTGTTACACGCATTCTTCCGTCCACTTTTTTAAACTTCAATGCACCAACACCTCGAAGTTCGCCGCATGCACGTACGCAGCGTCCGCACAAAATGCACCGGTACATCTCATGTACCATAAGTGGGTTGCTCTCATCATTATGAGCAGGTATTTTTTGCTCTCTAAGATCTCTTCCTGCATTTCCTACGTATTGCGAAATGGATGCTAACTGACATTTTCCATATTTCGGACATCCGACGCACTCACTCGGGTGTGTCTTAAACATAAAATCACATGAGAGCTTTCTGATTTTCTCAGCCTGTTCATCCTTCGTATGAATTACCATGCCATCTTTTACTTTTGTAGAGCAGGAAGTAATAACGCCATCTACTCCTTCTTGTTTTACCACGCATAAACGGCATCCTCCGTTCGGATGTAAGTCTTCATGGTGACAAAGATGCGGAATATAGATACCATTATCAAGTGCAGCTTCAAGTATCGTCTTGCTCTCATCTGCCACGATTGTATGACCATCAATCACTAATCTAACCTGTGCCATCTTTTACCTCTTTCTTCATTCATGTGTTTCCCTATTATTCTGTAATTTCAGCGATAGCCAACACCAAATCTCCCTGATTTGTAATAGAAACCAATATTTGATTCACATGAGCTGTATGCATGACTGCCTGCAGCTCATCTGTAATCTGAACTCTGGGAGCTCCATTTTTTTGTCGAACAGTCTCCACTATCCGGAAGTCAAAATTTATCTCTGTATCCAGACTGCATATTGCTTTATAGACCGCTTCCTTTACAGCAAATCTGCCCGCCAGATATTCATACTTATTGAAAGCATGCTCTGCCTCCTGTTTTTCCGTCTGACCAAAAGTTCTTTCAAAGAAGCTTCCCTTTGTTCTTTGATCCAACTCCATAATTTCCTGAATAGAGACCAGATCAATCCCTACTCCTTTTACATTACTCACTGATTGCTCCTGTTTTCTCCTGCAGCACGTACTGCTGAAATAACAATATTTCCTTTTATCTCAGAAATAGGTGCTCCTCTGGAGCAATCACAAACAACATTGTTAAATCCCTGGATCATCGGTCCATACGCATCTGCATGTCCGAACTGCTGTATCAGTTTTACCGCTGTATTACCTACATTTAAGTCCGGCCAAATAAGTACATTGGCTTTTCCTGCTACCTTACTCTCTCGTTTTACCTTTTTCTCCGCAACAGCAGGAATGATTGCTGCATCAAGCTGAAACTCGCCATCAATGTTTAAGTCCGGACGCTTTTCATTTGCAATGACAAGTGCTTCTTTTACCTTATCAATCAGCTCTCCCTGACCACTGCCAAGTGTTGAATAGCAGACCATTGCACAACGAGGTTCCCAGTCCAGCAGGCTATGTACTGTATCACAAGCAGATATTGCAATACTTGCAAGCTGTTCTGCTGTCGGGTTTGTACATACAGCACTATCTCCCACTGCAAGAAGTGAACCCTCACTTCCCTCAAATCCTGGAATATCACAAAGTCCAATACTTGAAATCGTGCTGATTCCCGGTTTTAATCCGATGATCATCTGTCCTGCCAAAAGGACCTCTCCTGTTGTGTTATCAATTCCAGCAAACGTTACCTCTGCATCACCGGCCACCTGCATCACCATCGCATAGTACAATGGGTTCTCCATGCGCCTTCTCAACGCTTTTTCTTTTAAAACTGTCTGCGGAAATGCAATATATTTTTGAATCAATTCGTTCTTATAAGTTTCTTCTGCGATATCCACAATAGTAAAGAGCGAGGCATCATATTGTTTTTCTTTTATCTTTGCTAAAATATTTTCCTTATTTCCAACTAAGATCGGGATAATGTAACCTTCTTTGCCGGTCTCATAGGCTGCCTGCAGCATTTTTTCATTTTCTGCTTCTGGAAATGCCACTCTCTGTGGATTTGCTTTCGCTCTTTCGTAAATTTTATCTAAGATAGCCATGTATTACATTTCCTCTTCCACGCGGTCAACAAGATCTCCAATCGTTGCACATGCTGCTGCATCCTGAAGCGTGATCATTGCATCCAATTCATTTTCGATTTCTGATACAAGCCCAACCATAAGAACAGATGCACCTTTTAAATCCTCTTTAAAAGAAGTGCTGACAGTTAATGTTTCTTTTTCTTTCTGATATGTAATTGATACAAGTTCAATAATTTTTGCTTCTAATTCTTTTCTATCCATTTTTATTTCTCCTTTACATTTCCAAATGCATTCTTATCAACTGCAAACACGCCCGGATTAAACTCCGCATATGGTGCTTTTAATTCTGCAAGATTCTTGATCGTTCCGCTTGGCTGAGCCTGCGTCTTAATCTCAGTAGAATGTTCCAATTTGCCTCCCCATTTAAGTCGAGAGCGCTCTAGTTCTTCCTTTGTATAATGCATATTTACTGTACCGTTCTCGTCAATAGAAATTGTTCCATGACTGCCGCATACAACACAGTCAGCAGTCTTTTTATCATGCGAAATCTGGATCAGTCTGGTATGACAGATCGGACACATTCCCTCTTCATCTCCACGCCATGCGATTCGTTCCTCCTCCGTCTCAGCCTGCAAAGATTCCACGATATTTTGTCCTACTCTAGTCATTCGATCCATCATTTCCGGATTTCCAAGTACTGATTCATGTGCCATCGCTCCATAATATTCCACTGTATCCACAACATCAATGTCCAGTGGAAATGTGAATTCATACATCATCGGCATTGTCAGTGCAATCCAGTTTTCTGTCATCGCACCGCCTACAGAGATTAATGCAGCCTGTCGTTTCTTAAAAGCTCTCTTATCCGGAAGTGCTGACTCCGGTTTACCTGCTGCCACTCCTTCATCCCATGCTCCTTTACGGAATGTAATGTCATGACTTGGACCAATTCTGTCACAAATCGTTTTGAATCGACCTGTTACTGACGTTTCATAAGTCGGACAAGCGAGAATTACTGCGTCAGACTGCATCACAGCCTCATCCAGAATATCAAAATCATCGTGCTTTACGCAGTAACCTCTTCCTCTTCCGCTCATCATGCCAATGACACAGGCGATACATCCTGTACAGTTGCTGATGTTCAGATCATCTGCCCGAAGAAATGCAACCTCACAGCCTGCTTTCTCGCACTCCATAAGAGCATGCTTCACCATGATGTCACAATTGCTCATTTTACGTCCAAACGATATACCTAATACTTTTTTCCTTTCCATGCTTTTTCCTCCAGCTAAACCCTTTTGAGATACTTTTACTATAGACTCGTCAAGTGATTTTTTCTTTACTGTGCTTTTTTTTCTTTTGTCATTTATTGCATTTCATTCAATTCCTTGTTCTTTTTTGCAATTATAATGTCATAATTGTTGCAGAAATAATGCACTTTCATATCATGTCATTCTTATTTTATTTCAAACCATCCAAACTCAGCTTCATTGTCAATGTCTGTTCCATTGCCGGTCGCATACATACCAATCATAGTGCCGACCATACAACCAACTTTTTCCGGATTTATAACCGTACCATCCACCACTGCGAGTTCTTTCAGCGAATCTTTGCCTGTACCATATCGGATGATAAATTTTTCGCCGTCCAATTCAAACTGCAAAACAATTTCCGGCTTATCCCATGGTACAGCCGCTACAATGGTCTCATTTGTTTTGCTCGTAAAGCCTGGGATATACGGCGGCATCTCATAATCAGATGTGCTAAGCTTGACTCTGACGACCTGCATACCATCTGATACAGCACGTTCCACCATATATATATGATTCATAGCCTGCATAACTGCAAGACCGGCACTTTCCTGGCTGCGTGGCATAAAATGCATCTCACAGGAGGCAATCTGATGAACAGCACGCTGTCTTCTTGCAACCATTGATGCATAGGTATCCTTTCTGTATTCCGGTTCCCATCCTACCTTTCTTATCTCCTCATTCAGCCTGTTTTTTATACAGGATAAATATAATTTTGAATTTTCTATTCTGTAGAACTTTTTATACGGTGTTCCAATAAATGACCACGGAAGTCCCAATTCTTTCTCATCAAAGTCATCATAAGAAGCTTCTTCTGTAACCGGTGTCCATGGCAGACACTTCGGTGCCGGATATTCCCACTCAACCTTTCCAGTCTCTGGTGCAAATACCGGCCAGTCTCTTTCCCAGATTACCGGACAGATAAAGGTTTCTCTTCCAAGATTTTTCGCCTTTCCCTCAATAAGACGGGATCCAAGCATTACCGCATACCATGATCCATCCGGCAATTCTACCAAATCTGCATGTCCTATATTGGTAATAGGACTCGCAAATCCTAAATGCCGGTGCGTCAATACTGGATTCGCAGGACATCCTTCGTAAAAACCGAATAGTTCTCTGCTTCTAGCTGCCATCACTGCATGATAATGCTCTGTTCCCCCTTCTGCAATAATAAGATAATAATAATCTCCTATATGATAGATATGCGGCGATTCCGGTGAAGCTCCAACACGAAGCGCCGAATTAAAAATACAGACCGGCTCGCTTTCCACTTGAAAAGTTTCTATATTATAGCTTGCCAGCCAGATACCACGTTCCATTTTTCCCGCACCGTTGTCCCATACGTTGCCTGTGCCCATAACATAACATTTGCCATCTGTATCAAAAAAGATAGATGCATCAATTCCAGGAACATCCTCTAAAAAATGAGGCTCTGACCATGGTCCTGCAGGATTTTTCGCTGTAATGATATAATTTCCTTTATCTGAAAAATTGGCATTTATAATATAAAATGTACCGTTATGATATCTTAATGTAGGCGCCATAAGGCCTCCTACCATACCATTTCGTTCAACATGAAATCCATTTTCAGCAGTCAGCGCATAGCAGATTTGTTCCCAATTCACCAGATCTTTGCTATGAAAAATCGGAATTCCCGGACACAATTCAAAACTAGAACAGGCGATATAGTAATCTTCACCTACACGACAGATTGACGGATCCGGATAAAATCCGGAAATGATTGGATTATGTATTTTATGTTCCATATATACCTCCATGTTATATTCCTATTTTTAAAATTTTAGCTGAATTTCCTGCATTTCGCACTCGGCAGAACTATGACCGACATATATACGAAACAGTCCGTCTTCTTTTATATATTCTCCATAATTATTATAAAAACCCATCTTTTCCTTCGCCAAAAGAAGTGTCACTTCTTTTTCTTCATCTGGCTCCAAGAATACTTTTTCAAATCCCTTCAGTTCTTTCACAGGACGTGTCAGAGATGCTGTCACGTCCTGCATATAAAGCTGTACGGTCTCAACACCTGTTTCTGTACCTGTGTTTTTAACTTTTACAGATATCCTCAACTGCTCAGGATCCTCGATAATTTTCATATCTGAATATGTATATGTTGTATAGCTGAGTCCATAACCAAAAGGATACAGTGGTTCATGTGATACATCTAAGTATTTTGATGTAAATTTGCTTTTCCCGCCCGGTCTTCCGGTACTGACATGACTATAATAAATCGGACACTGTCCTGTTACCTGTGGGAATGATGAAGCCAGACGGCCTTCTGGATTTTTCTTTCCATAGAGCACTCCTGCAACTGCAGTTCCCATCTGAATACCAAGATGCCAGCACTCCACCATCGCATCTACATGTTCTGCTTCCCAATTTAAGGCCAATGGTCGTCCGTTCATCAATACAGCAACTACCGGCTTTCCTGTATCCTTCAAACGTGCTAAAAATGCTCTCTGCTTTCCCGGAAGAGTAATATCCGCTCTGGAAGATGCCTCACCTGACATTGTTGTCGTCTCTCCGAGTACCGCAACGATCACATCTCCATATTCTGCTGCACGCAGAACTTCTTCCTCATTAATCTCTGTATCCACACCACAACACGGGAAGTACTTTACATTATCATCTGCTTTTTCCATACCTTCCCTAATAGATATACAGTCATCAGCACGCCAGTTTAATGCCCATGCACCGACCACTTCTTCTTTTATATCCGCTAATTGTCCTACAAGACTTACCTTCTGTCCCTTCTTAAGCGGCAAAACATTTCCTTCATTTTTCAGCAATACAATCGACTTTTCTGCAGCTTTTTTCGCAAGCTCCAAATGTGCTTTCGGAATTACCTCATAACGAGACATTGCCTCCTTTGAAACATAAGGATGCTCGAACAGTCCCAGCCACATTTTAACAGACAAAATTCTGGTAACTGCTTCATCAATTAGACTTTCTTCAACAATTCCCGCTTCTACTGCTTCTTTTAGATTGTTTTTATAAATAGAAGTTCCCATGTCTACATCCATACCGGCCCGCGCCGCCTGTATTCCTGCATCTTTTTCGTTGGCAGCAATTCCATGTGCCACACACTCCCGGATAGCATTTGCATCACTGACTACAAAACCCGGGAATTTCCAATCTTCTTTTAAAATTTGACGGAGAGTAAGTGAATTTACTGTACACGGAACACCATTTAAATCATTAAAAGAACTCATAACTGTAGCGGCACCTGCCTTTACAGCCTCATGAAACGGCGGAAGATATGTGTTATAAAGCATACTAAGAGACATATTGGTAGTATTGTAATCTTTTCCGGCCTCACACGCACCATACGCTACATAATGCTTCAAACAAGCTGCTACATAATTTTCTGTATTGCTGATATCTCCCTGTAATCCGGCAATTTTGGCTTTTGCAAACTCAGATACCAAATAGGTATCCTCTCCTGGTCCTTCTGATACTCTGCCCCATCTGGCATCATGTGCTACATCAATCATTGGCGCAAAATGCCAATTGACCCCCTGGCTTCTGGATTCCTTGGCTGCCATAGCTGCAGTCTGTTCAAACAAGGTCCTATCAAATGTTCCAGCCTCAGCAATTGCAATCGGATATACTGTTCGAAATCCGTGAATTACATCCAATCCAAACATCAATGGAATTCCTAAGCGGCTTTCTTCTACCGCAATTTTCTGCAATTCATTGCATTTCTCCGGATCTGAAACCATCAGAGAACCTACAAGTCCTTTTCTGATATCATCCTCGTGATAATCCTGTTCTGCAGTGTTCATAATCTTCTCGAATTCTTCATTTGAAATGCGTCCATCCGTTAACATTTCAATCAACTCGCTAAATGGAACATCAAATCCACCGACAATTGATACCGACTCCTGATTCATCTGACCTATTTTTTCGTCCAAAGTCATCATTTGCACTAACTCATCTACGTTCTTTTTTTGTTCTTCTGTCAACCGATACATAAAAACTCCTTATTTAACATTTTCATATAAGAAGAAGGGAGTCCGTCACCGCAAACTCCCTTTCATCTTAATTATTCCATGCATGTTTTCCGTTGTCTAAGTCTGTTCTAATCTCGCTTACCTTCTGTGGTGTAAGCTTATACCAAATAAGCGGAACTACTGAAAGAACACCGATTACAAACGGTACAAGATTTACCACGATATTGATTCCCTGTTTTGCCGCCTCTGTCTGCTCCGCATTTGGAACATATCCTGCTAATGAAAGAAGCAGCACGCCTGCAGAACCACAGATTGCTGTAGCTATCTTGACACCGAAACTGAGCATAGATGCCGCAAGACCTTCCTGACGATTGCCCAGTTTCCAGTCCCCATACTCAATGGCATCTCCAACCAGACCAGCACATACAGAAGCTGAAGAATTACACAGACCACATACAAATGAAATTCCAAGAAGCACCGGGATTCCCGCATTCGGAAGCGCAAACATTGCAAGGAAACCAATATTCATAATCATCTGAAGAATGATCAAGTAACCCTTTTTGCCAAATTTGTTTGTTCCCCATGGAAGCAAGAAATTACCAATCAGCTGTGCAATTGTCATAACAGTATAGAATGTTGCAATATGCATGAAATCACCTACAACATAGATAATATAGTATGTAAGTAATCCCATACGACCGGATACACAAATAGTGCCCAGAACCGTACAAAGAATAACAAGCATCAACTGATCATTCTTCAACAGTTCGCGTATTGAAACAATAAAGCCTCGTTTTTGTGTAGATTTTTTACTGTCATGCAGCACACTTGTATAGTTTTCCTTGCAAAGAACAGCACATACCCAAAACGGAATGATCATAGCCGCAGACATAATAATCGCAAATCTAAAATAGCCCTGTGCATCTGCTGTCGTAGCTCCTGGTTTTGATAACATCAAAAGAACCGGAGCAACTACTATGGAAAGAATGATTCCGATAACTGAAGAGCCAATTCCACGGCTTGTTGCAAGAAACATTCTCACTTTTGAATCAACCGCAATTACATTCTGAAGCGCCTGATATGCAATCGAGCAAGCAGTGTATGCCATACCTGTACAAATATAACACAACAGACATGTCAGAATTTTTGCTGTTCCCTCCATTGGCCATACTGTAAAAGTCAGGATATTGAAAATGGCAAGAAACGGAGGTGCAAAATAGAGGTAAGGTCGAAAACGTCCCCATCTCGTATTGGTCCGGTCTGCGATTGCTCCCATCATTGGATCATTAATCGCATCCCATACACGTGCTATAAGCATTATCAGTGAAATTACAGATGCAGATAAACCAACAACATCTGTATAAAACAATGTCAGATAATTATTGATCATGTACCATGACATCTGACATCCGACCTCTCCCAGCGCATAACCTACGGCAAGTTTAGGTCTTTCTTTTTCTTCAGTAACAATTTTACTCATGAGCCTTATCCTCCCTGATTTTTTATATCAAAATTTTAGCATCATCGCTTCATACTCTCTTTTTCTCATGCGCAAATTTATGTATGTTTTTTGCATTTATCAATTCTTTTTTGTTTAATATGCAAAAGAATTTTCATTTTGTTGCAA
>CAZEPO010000045.1:0-13538 GCA_964514125.1 uncultured Lachnospiraceae bacterium | reverse complement strand
AGGTGTTGCCAATGACAAGGTATTTAATACAGTAGAATTGTTTTTTGATGGCTTGATCGATAAGAATGAAGCTATTAAGCGATTGCGTTATGAAAAACCGAATTTACAGATTTGTTTCCGTTCGGAGAAAGCATTGGAGCTTTTGCAGTTTGAAGGGAGTGAAGCGGTGTGAATGCAAATCCTATTTTACTTCAAAAGAAATATAGTCGTGTGATAGCACTTTTTGCTGAACGACAACATTTTTCATTGGACGAAGCATTAAGAATCTTTTACGAATCTGAAACCTATAAATTAATGCGTGAAGGCGTTTCAGATTTGCATTGTATGAGTGATTCATATCTAGCAGATGAACTGGAACAAGAATATGGGGTATTTATACCCCACCTATTGAAGTAAACTGTATGTATCAATGAGGCATGAAATCTTTTAGGGAGGATTGGAATATGAGTAAGAAAGATGGATACAGCAGAAAAGGATTCTTTGGAACGATCAATCATTACGACAACAAAGGACACAAGGTCGGGGAGAGCAGACCAGGGATCTTTGGCGGAATGAATCATTATGACAGTGATGGACATAAGACTGGGGAGAGCAGACCAGGCATCTTTGGCGGAATGAACCATTATGACAAGCAGGGTCATAAGACGGGGCATACACATTCAGGCATCTTTGGCGGGGCGAACCACTATGACAGCAGCGGTCATAAAACAGGACACAGCAGCAGAGGACTTTTCGGAGGCTGGAATCATTACGATGATTAAAAGATTACAAGGGTTTTATTGAATTCATTGCTGTGGTATACTTTTGATACTTGAGAAACGAATGAAAAGGTGGAGATATCATGGCGAAAGGAACAAATCAGAAATTTAAGCTTTATCGTCTGGCAGAAATCATGCTGGAAAATACAGATGAAGATCATTATATCATGATGCCGGAGATCATGGAAAAGCTTGCGGCCTATGATATCACTGCAGATCGGAAGACGATATACCAGGATCTGCGTGATCTGGAATGCTTCGGAATTGAAGTAGACGGCGAAAAGGTCGGGAACCGGTATCATTATCATGTAGTGAGCCGTGACTTTGAGCTTCCGGAATTGAAACTATTAGTGGATGCGATTCAGTCATCGAAATTTATTACAGAGAAAAAATCAAATACCTTGATCAAAAAGCTGGAAAGACTGGTCAGCAAATATGATGCGCAGAAATTGCAGAGGCAGGTATATGTGTCAGGCCGTATCAAAACGATGAATGAGAGCATTTACTATGCGGTAGATACTATTCATAATGCAATTTCGGAAAATAAAAAGATCCAGTTCCAATATTTTCAATGGAATGTCAGAAAAGAAATGGAGCTTCGTCATGATGGTGCATGGTATCAGATCAGCCCGTGGGGATTATCCTGGGACGATGAAAATTATTACCTGATCGGATATGACGCAGAGGCAGATCGGGTCAAACATTATCGGGTAGATAAGATGCTGTATATCAGTATGCGTGAGGAGTCCAGAGAAGGAAAGGAATATTTCAAAAAGCTGAATCTGGCAGATTATGCAAAGAAGAGTTTCGGAATGTTTGGCGGAGAAGAGCAGACAGTAAGATTATTGCTGCATAATGAGTTGGCAGGCGTGATCGTTGATCGCTTTGGCAAAGATGTGATGATGATTCCGGCAGATAAAGAACATTTTTCGGTAAATGTAGAGGTTCATGTCAGCAGACAGTTTTTAGGCTGGGTATTTTCACTTGGCGAGAAGGCGAAGATCATCGGACCGGAGGCGGTTGTGACACAGATGAAAGAAGAGATTGCAAGGCTGCAGCAGCAATACGCAGCCGATACAAAAGGTGGAGAACATTATTATGGTGGACAAAGAACTGATTGATAAATCGATATATATTATCACAGAATATTATGATAATAACCTGCAGCCTTTTTTTGAACATCTGAGCGAAGATACCTTATGGCTTGGTCCGGCAGAAGGACAGGAAATGCAGGGGCGCGACACGATCATTTCTGCATTCTCATCAGAGCAACACGAATTGACATTTACAATGGGACCGATTCGTCCGGTTTGCGTTTCACTCAATGATGCCGCGTATGAGATTATTCTGCAATATGAAATTTATACACATTTTCCAGATGGGCACACGGACTTCCACAATCAGATACTGCAATATTCCTGGTGTGAAAAGATGGTACCGACAAAGAATGGACTGGATTCACGCTGGGCGATTGTCATGGTTCATCTCAGCAATACATGGCGCTACGACAGCCGTGATCGGATTTATCCGATCCATCATAAAACGGTTGATCAATATATGTATGAAAGTTGTGATTATTTTGTTTCATTAGATGCGAAAAATAATAGCTACAGCATGATCAGCGGACAGGTCGGTACGCTCCTTCTGCCGGAAGGTGGTACTGATTATGAACAGGATATGAAAGATTACGCAAATACTTTTGTAGCAGAAGAAGACAGAGAACGGGTTATGCGAGAAATATCCCTGGCGAGAGTGATCGATCAGGTCGAGCAGCATAAAGTCCATTCCTTTACCTATGGAATCATGGACAGCAATCGGGGATATACCAGAAAAAGGCTTGATTATCGTTATCAGGATAAGCAAAATCAGATTATCCTGATGTCGAGAACTGATATTACAGAGATTTATTTGGAAGAAGAAAAAAAGAGACTGGAGTTGGAACAGGCGCTTACTCGTGCGCAAACCGATTCTTTGACGAAGCTGTTGAATGTGCAGGCGCTTTCAAGCAAAATCAGAGAATGTCTTGCAAATGAGAATCAGAAATTTGCCCTGTACTTCATAGATCTGGACGATTTCAAAGGCATCAATGACCAGTATGGTCATCCTGCCGGAGATAATGTGCTTATAAATATTGCAAATGCGCTGCGAACGATACAAGGGAACGGTCATATCATCGGACGCGTCGGAGGCGATGAATTTGTTTATTTCGCTCCTGTTTCAGACCAAAAGCAGGCAGCAGAGATTGCACAGCGTATCTGCTATGTCATTCATTCCGTGAAGATCCATCACAGTACCGGAAGACGGGTTACCTGCAGCGTTGGGATTGGCCTGGCTCCGGAAGACGGCCGGGATTATGAGACATTGATTCAGAAAGCAGATCAGAGTCTTTATGAAGCGAAAAAGAACGGGAAGAATCAATATAATTTTTGAAATACAGAAAATAACTTTATGCAGGTGGATCCGTGTGATCCACCTGCATTGTATTTTGCGCAAGTTTGTTATTTGTGCCGGTTTCTCCATTCTCTGGGGGAGACACCATAAACATTTTTAAAGGCACGTGAAAAATGAAGCGGGTTTTCATAGCCAACCGCGGATCCAATGTCTGCAATAGAAAGGGAAGTCAGTTTCAATAATTCTGTCGCTTTTACCATGCGGTAGTTCATAAGGAATTCCTGCGGAGATCGACCGATAGAATTGCGGAAGATTTTTCCAAAGTAACTTCGGTTGATCCCACATACAGCAGCGATATCTTCAATCGAAATATTATTTTGAAAATTTTGTTCGATATAATTGATTGCTTCTTTTATGTAATAATCACTCATACGTCCGCTGGATACCAACTTTGTGGATTTGGCTGACTGCAGCAGATAATCCAGAAACAAATATAGATGACCGATGAGATGGAAGGAGGATTCCTGCGGATGATTCACAATATACTGCATTTCGTCGGCAAGTTTTTCTCTTAATTCCTTGGAGTGAGAATGATAAATCGGCGTATCTTGGCTCAGATCAGTAACACGCAAAGCTTCTTTTACACGCAGGCCGTCGAATTCAATCCATATATATTTCCATGGAAGGTGTTCATCAGCGATGTAAGTATTAATCTGGCCGGGAAAAATCATGAAACCTTGTCCGCTTTTTACAGAATAGGTCTGTGTCTCACCTTTTGCATTATCTGCCATAAGTATTCCGGTTCCGGAAAGAATATAGTGAAACAGGTAGTGATTGCGTGTGGCAGGACCGAAAGAATGACCAGGATTACATTTTTCGTATCCAAATTGATACATACACAAATCAATAAAATTTTCATTTGGAAAAATATTAAAGAAGGTATTGTTCATAGAAATCTCCTTATATACCAATATGCGACATTAATATCTATTATAGCACAAAATATGGCATTTAGATATAAAAATACAAAAATGCAGCTATTTAAGGTCGCATAAAGGAATGTTATAATCGTGTTATCAAAAAAGTAAGCGGATAGATGGCAGAAAAGGAGAGACAGATATGGCAAAAAGAAAGATTTTTCACAGTCTTGCAGCAGTGCTGGCATTTGGAACCAGTATGACAGGACTAGTCGGATGCGGAAGTGAAAAAGGGACGGATGGAAAAACGGAAATCGAAGTAGTTTCGTACAAATCGGAAGCAGTTGGAACTTTTGAGGAAATAGAAAAACGATTTAATGAGACACACGATGATATTCATTTGACAATCTCATCTCCGAATGAAGCAATGACGATTTTAAAAACACGTTTTATTCGTGAAGATTATCCGGATATTATTGCGATTGGAGGCGACATCAATTATTCCAATTTTCTGGATGCAGATTTATTTGACGATATTTCAAATCTGGATATAGTCAAAACGGTAAAGCAGGCTTACCTGGATATGGACAAGGAACTGGAATTTATTCCAATGAATGGCACCTACGCACTTCCTTATGCAGCAAATGCAGCAGGTATTTTGTACAATAAAGATTTGTTTGCAGAATATGGCTGGAAAGTTCCGACAACATGGGAAGAATTTATAACCTTATGTGATGAGATAAAAGAAAACGGAATGCTTCCACTGTATCTGGGATTTAAGGATACCTGGACTTGTTTGGCACCGTGGAATGCACTTGCAGTTGGATTGACTGATTCGGATACCTGCAATCAGGTCAACATGGGCAATACTACATTTGCGCAGACATATGGAACAGTTGCAGAGAAGATGCGTATACTTTTGGATTATGCGGAAAAGAATCCCTATGCATATAGTTACAATGATGCTTGTACAGCATTTGCCCGTGAAGAAGCAGTCATGTATCCAATTGGAAGCTATGCGATTCCACAGATCAAATCGGTGAATCCAGATATGAATATTGGTTCATTTACATTTCCTGCAAATGATAAAGAATCAGAGAATGTATTAAATTCAGGAATCGATCTGCAGTTTTCGGTCATGAAAGCATGTAAAAACAAAGAGGCAGCATATGAAGTGTTAGAATATTTATATGACGATGAGACCATTCAGATTTATCTGGAGGGACAGGGCGGAATTGCCTGCAAAGAGGGAGACTTTGCTATTCCGGAAACACTGGAAGATATGCGGATTTATATTGAGAATGATCGGATGGCAGATTTCCAGGATCACCATTACCCAAGTGAGATGAGTGTGGATGCAATGATACAGACCTTTTTGCTTGATGAGAGTGACAACGCACAGGAAACATTTTTGGAAAAATTTGATGCGGATTGGAAACGATATAATCGAGATCTGATTCAGAAAGTACAGGATTATCAGAAAAATCAGGAGGATGCACAATGAAAAAGAAAATGTCAAACAGGGACAAAACATTTTGGGCAGTCGTGATACCCGTTGTAATCTTGTTTTTTGCATTCAATACACTGCCATTGATCCAAGGCGTGATTTACAGCTTTACGAATTACAAAGGGTATGGCTCATATGACTTTGTCGGATTTCGAAATTATATAGATTTGTTTACGGATACACGTGTGGCGAAAAGTTATTTGTTTACGTTTAAATATGCACTGACAGGAACTGTTCTGGTCAATGCACTCAGTCTGATGATGGCTGTCGCATTAAACAGCAAAATTCGCTGCAAGAGTGCATTGCGTGCGATCTATTTTATCCCGAATATTTTAGGCGGACTGGTAATCGGTTATATTTTCAGTTTTATCTTTACTTATATTCTTCCGGCTGTCGGAACTGCGCTTCAGATTGAATTTTTACAGAACAGCATCCTTGCAAGTGAAAAACATGCCTGGCTTGGTGTGCTGGTCGTTGGTGTATGGCAGGCAGTTGCGATGAACACGATCATCTATATTTCTGGTTTGCAGACAGTACCGGATGAAGTTTATGAGGCAAGTATGCTGGATGGTGCAAGCAAATGGAAACAGTTTTGGAAGGTAACATTTCCGCTGATCATGCCGTTTGTAACCATCAACCTGGTGCTGAGTACGAAAAACTTCCTTATGGTGTTCGATCAGATCGTATCTTTGACTAAGGGAGGTCCGGCACAGAGTACAGAATCCATTTCTTATCTGATTTACAAAAATGGTATGGACGGCGGTCAGTTTGGATTCCAGAGTGCCAATGCAGTCATTTTCTTTATTGTGATTGTAGCAATTTCACTCTTCCAGATGACGATCATGAATAAGAAGGAGGAACAGCTATGATGAAGCAAAAACAGAAAACCAATTGGGTACTTACAATTGCATTGATTTTGGGAACTGTTACAGTATTTTTTCCTTTATATATGGCAATTATCATTGCGTTTAAGCGGCCAAGTGAGATGACAAATGATGTGGCAGGTGCACTTGCCTTTCCGAAACAGTGGAGTCTTGATAACTTTCGTCAGGCGATGGAAGTGACTGATTTCTGGCATTCACTCGGAAACAGTCTCCTGATCACTTTGGTAACAATTGTACTGGCGATCCTGATCCATTCAATCGCAGGTTATGTGATCGGCCGAGGTATGGCAGGCAAAAAAAGTTTTCGTTTTATTTATCTGTATATTGTCAGTGGTATGTTTGTTCCATTTTCTATTTTAATGATGCCTTTGGTAAAACAGACTGCACATATGGGACTTGGAAATCGTGCAGGCGTAATCATACTATATCTGGTATTTTATATGCCGATGAACGTACTGCTCTACAGTGGCTATTTAAAAAATATTCCGATGGCACTGGAGGAAGCTGCTGCTATTGACAGTGCAACGACCTGGACGACATATTGGAAAGTAGTATTTCCGATGATGAAACCTATGCATGCGACGGTTGCGATCCTGACTGCACTTGGAACTTGGAATGATGTGATGACTCCATTGGTTATCATGTCCGGAACAGGACAGAATACGCTGCCGCTTGCCCAGCTTAATTTCCAGACACAGTTTGGAACCAATTACAATCTGGCATTTGCATCTTATATTCTCGCAATGATTCCAATTTTGATTTTCTATGTTTTATGTCAGAAACAGATTTTAAATGGCGTGGCAAACGGAGCAATTAAAGGATAAGAATGAGGTGACTTTTATGGCAATTATGTTTGATCCGAATCAAAAAATCTTTACCTTACATACGAAAAATACGACCTATCAGATGCAGGTAGATGCACTGGGCTATCTGCTGCACTTGTATTATGGACAAAGAACAAGTGGCTCCATGAATTACCTTTTAACCTATGCAGACCGAGGATTTTCCGGCAATCCATATGCAGCAGGTATGGACCGCACCTATTCGCTGGATGCACTGCCGCAGGAATATCCTACACTTGGAACTGGAGATTTTCGCAATATTGCATTGAATATAAAAAATGCAGAAGGAATTGAGGGAGTGAATCTTCTCTATAAGTGTTATGAAGTCCGCAGCGGAAAATATGCACTGCAGGGACTGCCGGCTGTTTATGCTGGGGAGGAAGAGGCGCAGACACTTGAAATTGTTTTGGCAGACGAACTGGCGCAGGTAGAGGTACATCTGCTGTATGGTGTGTTGGAGGAAGCAGATGTTATCACAAGAAGTGTTCAGATCAAAAATCTTGGAACAGATTCGCTTACGATCGAAAAAGCAGCAGCAGCCTGCCTTGATTTTGTAAGCGGAACGTTTGATGTGCTGCGTTTTTATGGCAAACATGCAATGGAACGAAATCTGGAACGCACAACTCTGGGTCATGGAACAATTGCATTTGGCAGCCGCAGAGGAACGTCCAGTCATCAGTACAATCCGGGTGTGATTCTTGCGGAACATGATGCTACAGAAAATACAGGTGAATGTTATGGTATGTTGTTTGTATACAGCGGCAATTTTTCCTGCGAGGCAGAAAAAGATCAGTTTGAGCAGACACGTCTGCTCATGGGACTGAATGAGGAATTGTTTTCCTATCCGCTTCATGCAGGAGAGGTATTTACAGTTCCGGAAGTGATTTTGTCCTACTCGGCAGACGGATTATCCAAATTGTCGCAGCAGTATCATAATTGTATCCGCAATCATGTATGCCGAAGCAAATATGTGCATATGCAGCGTCCAGTTCTGATCAACAGCTGGGAAGCAGCTTATTTTGATTTTAATGGTGACACGATTGTAGATTTGGCCAAAGAAGCAGCATCGCTTGGCATTGATATGGTTGTGATGGACGATGGCTGGTTCGGAAAACGAGATGATGACAATTCCTCGCTAGGAGACTGGCAGGTCAATGAACAAAAAATCGGCGGAACACTGGCGCAGCTGATTGATCGTGTACATGCGCAGGGCGTAAAATTTGGAATCTGGATTGAGCCGGAAATGGTCAATGAGGACAGCGTACTGTATAGACAGCATCCGGATTGGGCGATTCAGATTCCGGGAAGAAAACCGATTCGTTCAAGAAATCAGCTTTTGCTTGATTTTTCCAAAAAAGAAGTACGGGACTATATATTTGATCAGATTTGTGATGTACTTGATCAGGGCAAGGTTGACTATGTCAAATGGGATATGAATCGGAGTATGGCAGATGTCTATGCGGGAACGCTCAGCTATGATTATGTACTTGGTGTTTATGATTTTATGGAACGGCTGATCAGCCGCTATCCGGATTTGTTATTGGAAGGATGCAGCGGCGGCGGCGGCCGGTTTGATGCGGGAATACTTTATTATTCCCCGCAGATTTGGTGCAGTGATAATACGGATGCAATTAACCGCACAAGAATTCAGTATGGAACATCCTTTTTCTATCCTGTTTCAGCAGTGGGATCACATGTTTCAGCGGTGCCGAATCACCAGACAGGAAGAGTGACAAGTCTGCATACCCGTGGAGTGACAGCGATGGCAGGAACGTTTGGATATGAACTAAATCCGGCGCTTTTGTCAGAAGAAGAAAAGCAGCAGATCCGGGAACAGATTCGAACCTATAAAAAATATGAGAAACTGATCAACGAAGGAACTTACTGGCGCCTGTCAAATCCATTTGAACATGAAATCGCAGCATGGATGTCTGTTTCAAAGGAACAGGATCGTGCATTGGTCAGTGTGATCTGGCTTAGTGCTGAGGCCAATCAGGCAGCGGTATATGTTCGGCTGCGTGGATTAAAGCCGAATGCCGTTTATTTAGAAGAGAACAGTGGAAAACAGTATTTTGGTGCAGCATTAATGAATGCAGGAATTCCTCTTTTGTCATTCACCAGGGAATATGAGGCGTATCAGTTTTCTTTTGTAGAATTAAAAGAAGCAGAGGAGCTGTATGAAAATGTGCAGCAGAAAATAAGCGGTAAGGAACGTGTGGTTCTCAGCCTGTATGGCGGTTCTGGTTCTGGAAAGACAACCATGGCAATGGCGCTGCAGCAGTATTTCTTAAAAGATGGGATTGGATGTTATCTGCTTACAGGGGATGACTATCCGCACAGGATTCCAAAACGAAACGATGAAGAACGAATGCGAGTGTACGAAGCAGGTGGAGAAGCAGGTCTGCGAGGATATCTGGGGACACCGGAGGAACTTGATTTTGACCGGATCAACGAAGTGATTGCAGCGTTTCATGAGGGAAGCAGTCCGATCACATTAAGACATATGGGACGCGAAGATGGCGATATTACCTATGAAACAACAGACTTTTCCGGAATCTCTGTTTTGATTCTGGAGTGGACGCACGGCGGAAGTGAATATCTAAACGGCGTGGATCTGTCCATCTTTTTGGACAGCGATCCAGACGAGATGAAGGCGCGGCGGATTCGCAGAAAACGGGATGAGAATGCAGCTAGTCCGTTTATCTGCCGCGTGGTGGAGCTTGAACAGGAAAAATTGAACATGCAGAAAAAACAGGCAGGACTGATCGTGGGAAAGGACGGCAAAGTCTATGAACAATAAACCAATGCTCAATGCTTATCCTGACAGTATGGGCGGACAGTTGGAAGATATCGTAAAGTTACTCAAAACGCAGGAACTGCAGAAGGTCTTTTCTTCTTTTTATATTCTTCCAAGTCTTTACCATTCGGATTTAGATCGGGGATTTTCTGTAGTCGATTATGAGCTGAATGAACAGCTTGCACACAGGGAGGACTTGGAGCAATTAAAGGAGATGGGAATTGATCTAAAGCTGGATTTTATCTTAAACCATGCTTCTGCACAGTCTCCGCAGTTTCAGGACCTTGTAGAAAAAGGAGAAACTTCGGAATATCGGGACTTTTTCATAGACTGGAATCAATTCTGGGAAGGGCATGGAACGATGACCGGTGAAGGCTATATCCAGCCAGATGAAAGCTGTTTAAAGCAGATGTTTTTCCGCAAACCTGGTCTGCCGCTTCTTATGGTTGAATTTCCGGACGGAAAAAAAGTTCCTTATTGGAATACATTCTACCAGGAGGTGCATGGCAAACAGTATCTCGGACAGATGGATTTGAACATTCAATCTCCGAAAGTGTGGGAGTATTATCAGGATACGTTGAATAAAATAGCATCTTACGGTGCGGCAATTGTACGTTTAGATGCATTTGCCTATGCACCGAAAACGCCGGGAAAGAAAAACTTTCTCAATGATCCGGAAACATGGGATCTGCTGCAGCAGGTCGATGCATTGGCAAAACCTTTGGGGCTTACGCTGCTGCCGGAAATTCATGCAGCATACGAGGAAAAAATATATGAAAAAGTAGCGCAGAAGGGTTATGTTACATATGATTTTTTCCTGCCGGGTCTGATCATCGATGCTGTTGAGCACAAACGGGGAAGTTATCTTGCAGCATGGGCCAAGGAAGTGGCAGAGAAGAATATCTCTACGGTGACCATGCTTGGATGCCACGATGGAATTCCGCTTCTTGATTTGAAGGGGCTGCTTCCGGAAGAAGATATTCAATCTTTGATCGATCTGATCGTATCCCGCGGCGGTATGGTCAAAAATCTGCATGGACAGAAGAATCTGTATTATCAGGTGAATGCGACGTATTACAGTGCTCTTGGAGAATCCGATCAGAAGATGCTTTTGGCGAGGGCGATCCAGCTGTTTATGCCAGGCAAACCACAAATCTGGTATTTGGATCTGTTCGCAGGAAAAAATGATCATGAAGCGGTTCAGCGTGCCGGAGAATCCGGTCACAAGGAAATCAACCGAACAAACCTTTCAACGGAGGAGATTGCGGAATCTCTCAAAACAAGTGTGGTGCAAAAACAACTGGAATTGATTCGTATGCGAAATACACGGAAAGCGTTTTCTGAAGATGCAGAAATCAAAATTTTCTGTGAGGGAGCATCTTTTGATATTTGGTGGGAATACGAAGATGCTTTTGCAAAGCTTCATGTCAATTTTGCAGATGAAACTTATACAATAGAGATAAAAGAATAAAGATATTTGTTTTTAAAAAATCTTGACAAGTTCATGTAGGTAAACTATATTGTAGTTAACCTACATGAACTTTTTTGATTTGAGGTAGAGAATGGATCAATATTTTACTGCAAATGCAGTGCTTTCAATTTTTGCAAAAAATTATATGGAACTGAAAAAGGGACTGCCGATACGCCCGAGCGAGATGGGAGTGCTCAATATCATTACAGAAACCGAAGGACCGCATACACCAGTGATGCTGGCTGAGCTGCTGGGCGTGTCCAAACCGATGATCACCGCGCACATTACTTCATTGGAAGGCAAAGGCTATATCACCAAAGCACCCTGCTCGCAGGACAAGCGCGCCTATTATATCCTGCCGACTGATAAGGCATTGGAGTTGGTTGAATGGGAAAAAGCTGACTTGAAAAAGAAGCTGCAGTGTCTCGTGAACGGACTCGGTCAGGAAGAGTTTGAAACTTTGGTAGCGTTGGCAGAAAAAGCAAATGGCATTATGAAAGCAGAGCGCGATGAGAACGTATCTGCAAAATAATACAAACAAGAAAAGGAGAAAAGACGATGGATCTCAATGATAAAATTTGGAACCCGTGGCATGGCTGCCACAAATGCTCAGAAGGCTGTCAGAACTGTTATGCATATTTTCTTGACAAACGTTACGGCAGAGACACCAATCAGGTAGTCCGAAACAAATCCGATTTTAATTTGCCTGTCAAAAAAAGCAGAGACGGAAGCTGGAAACTGCCGAGCGGTTCTTTTGTGCGTGTGTGTATGGCGAGCGACTTTTTTGTAGAGGAAGCAGATGAGTGGCGTTCGGAAGCTTGGGGCTTTATCCGCCGCCGTCCGGACGTAACGTTCTCTTTGCTGACCAAACGTGCAGAGCGTATTCAGGATTGCCTGCCTTACGATTGGGGTGATGGCTGGGATAACGTATCTTTTTCCGTTTCCTGCGAAAATCAGAAGCGTTTGGAACAACGCATGCCGTATCTGCTGGACCTGCCGGCAAAGCATCGCTGGGTCAGCCTGAAGCCGTTCATCGGGGAAGTGGACATTGCGCCGTATCTCGCTACAGGCAAGATTGAAACCGTTCTTGCCGGCGGTGAGAACTATCTGGGTTCACGCCCGCTGCATTACGACTGGGTCAAAAAAGTCCACGATGCCTGCGCAGAGAACAACGTCCAGCTTATTTTCGGACAGACTGGCAACATCTTTGTGAAGGACGGCAAGGAGTACAAGATCCGCAACCGTACAGAACAGATGGTACAGGCACTGAAAAGCGGACTGCATTATCCGCCAGTTGATATCGAAAAAGAAGTTGCAGCGATCTATGACCGGAAAGCTGCCATGAAAGAGGCAATCGAAGCCAAAAGAAAGCCAAAGGAAAAATGAAGATTATAAGAAGTAATCGCAAAACGATATCGATTGAGATCAAACCAGACGGAGCGATCCTGATTCGGGCTCCGTATTTTATGAAAGATGCAGAAATCGGCAAATTTGTGAAAGAAAAAGAAAGCTGGATCGAAGCACATCTACAAAAAGTGAAGGAACGTCAGCAGGAAGTAAAAGAAACTCCAAAGCTGACGATGGAAGAAGTGGAACAGCTGGCAGATTTTGCATTAAAAGTGATACCGGAAAAGGTCAGATCTTATGCAGAGATTATGAATGTGTCTTATGGAAGAATCACGATCCGGAATCAAAAGACCCGCTGGGGCAGCTGCAGCGGAAAAGGCAATCTGAACTTCAATTGTCTTTTGATGCTGGCACCGGAGCGGGTGATCGATTATGTGGTGGTGCATGAACTCTGTCATTTGATCGAAATGAATCATTCAAAGGCATTCTGGCAGCAGGTAGAGCATGTCATGCCGGATTACAAAGACCAGAGACAGTGGCTGAAAGATCATGGAAATGAGATTATGAGCAGGATGTGGTAATTTTGTGATAAATACAGTTTAATAAAATTAAGATAGTATGCGG
>CAZEPO010000044.1:10873-13603 GCA_964514125.1 uncultured Lachnospiraceae bacterium | reverse complement strand
ATTTTTCCTGAAGCGCTTCCAGCAGCTTCACATCACCGCTCCGTTTGCAGCCAAATCGAAAATCTGTTCCGACGATCACATACTTCGCATGAAGCTGTCCGATCAGAACATCGGCTACAAATGCTTCCGGCTCCATATTCAGGATTTCCGGAACAAACGGGCAGCGGATCATACAGTCAATCCCATATGCCTCCACAGTCTTTCGTTTTTCCTCCGGCGTAAGGAGTACCGGAACCTGATCCGGTGCAATCGTAAACACGATGCCGTGGAAACCTTCGTTCTGAAGCCGAAGGACTTCCCGCAGCAGCTTCTGATGTCCCCGATGCAGACCGTCAAATTTCCCAAGGGTAACTGCTGAAGGATATTCAGAAGAAAAGTTCGTCGTATCACAAATATATCTCATCTGTAGCTTTCCTGCTCCTTACAAAAACATTTTCTCCGCCCGATAGGACTTTCGTTCCTGGTTCCACGCATAGACAGCAAGAAAGACTCCTTCGCTGTCATACAGACGCACACGCATGCCATCCGTTACAGCTGACAGCTCCAGCATTCTTTTCGGAAGCGGATTGCCGTTTTTGACCAGACGCAGTGCTTCTTCCGACAATGTGATCTGCGGATATTCTCCAAAAACAGAATCCACCGGATAAATCCTGGATTCCAGACTGCCTTCGTCCCGAAGCGCTTCAATCTGCGCCAGCGTAAGACTTTCTTCTATTGAAAAGATACCGACTCTGGTACGCAGAAGACTTTTCATACAGCCGCCGCATCCAAGCTTCTGACCAATATCGTGGCAAAGTGTACGAATATAGGTTCCTTTCGAACAGGTAACTGTGATCGTCACCTCCGGAAGCTGGATCTTGTCAATCCGAATCTCTTCGATCGTGATCGTACGCGCCTTGCGTTCCACTTCCACGCCCTGTCTGGCAAGCTCATACAGCTTTTTGCCGTTCACCTTCAGGGCCGAATACATCGGCGGAATCTGTTCCTGCGTCCCCTGAAATGTCTGAATGCAGGCAGCGACCTCTTCCTCCGTACAGGTGACCGGATGCTCTGAAAGCACGGTCCCTGTTGTATCCTGTGTATCCGTAACGCTTCCTAGCAAAAGAACTGCCTGATAGGTTTTGGTCTTATCCGTCAGCAGTTCACACACTTTGGTCCCTTTTCCAAGACAGACCGGAAGCACACCCTGCGCTTCCGGATCCAATGTCCCTGTATGACCAATCTTTTTTTGTCTTAAAATTCCGCGCAGCTTAGCCACCACATCATGTGAGGTAAAGCCGCGCTCTTTGTATACATTGATAATTCCATCCATAATTATTGTTCCGCCTGCTTCAGCTGTTTTTCCATATGCAGTGTAATATTGTTCACCACATCCTGTACACTGCCCTGCATATTGCAGCCAGCAGCTCTGACATGACCGCCGCCTCCAAAATAACCGGCAATCTCGCTGACATTGATGATCTCCTTGGAGCGCATGCTCACCTTGTACTCATTCGGACTGGTTTCGTAAAGGAAAATAGCAGCCTCCGCTCCGATCGTTCCCATCAGCTGCTGAACAATTCCATCCAGGTCTGACGATGTCACACCGTAGAATTCCATATCCTTCAAGCGCACCACGCTGAAGATCACTCTGCCGTCCAAAAGCAGCATGCTTTCCTGCAGCGCCTTGCCCAGAATCTGATTCTGATGGTAGGTCTTGTCATAATAAGTCCGGCTGATAATCTTGGAACAATCAATTCCATGACGCATCAGTCGTGCTGCTGTCTCCATTGTTTCCGGAGAAGTACAGGAATGACGGAACACACCGGTATCATGCGCAATTCCCATATACAATGCTGCAGCTGCATCCTGCGGCAGTCTGGCATCCTCGAGAATATTGCAGACCAGCTCTGAAGTCGAACTGGCATCCGGAACAATATAATTGACATCTGCAAAACCGACGTTGCTGATATGATGATCGATACAAATGGTTCGTTTGGCATTCTTCAGGATCTTCTGTGCATTTCCAAGCCGATCTGTATCTGCGCAGTCCAGACTGAAAAACAGATCCACCGGCTCATCAGCATGCTCAAAATCATGACAAATCTCTTCCGTACCGTTCATAACCTCATAAGCAGTCGGAAGCTTTTCCAAATATACCACTGCCTTTTTGTCCGGAAAATTCTCCTTCAGATACAAATATAAACCAAGGCAGGAACCAACTGCATCGCCATCCGGACGGATATGCCCTGCGATTGCCACAGAGCATACTCCCTCCAGTTCTTGTGCAAGATTAATCATCAAGCTCATTCCCTTCTTTGCTCAGGTCTGCTTTTACCACATCATCGATCATTCTGGACATTGATACGCCGTATGCGATGGACTGATCCAGAATAAAACGAATTTCCGGTGTATTTCGCAGATTAATTGTGCGAGCCAGCTGTCTGCGGATATATCCTTCCGCACTCTTCAGCCCGGCCAGCGTATCTGCAGCAGCCTTTTCATTTCCAAGAACAGAGATCCATGCCTTGCAGGTCTTCAGATCCGGTGCAACCTCAACAGCTACAACAGAAGTCATCGGTGCGATACGCGGATCCTTGATCTCATTCTGGATGATCTTGGAGAGTTCCTTTTGAACTTCTCCGTTGATTCTTGTATTTTTAATGCTGTTTTTTCTCATTTTAAACTAATATACCTCTCAATGCTTAACGCGGAACCTCTACCATAATGTATGCTTCTACCTGGTCTTCT
>CAZEPO010000044.1:0-10773 GCA_964514125.1 uncultured Lachnospiraceae bacterium | reverse complement strand
TCTCAATGCTTAACGCGGAACCTCTACCATAATGTATGCTTCTACCTGGTCTTCTTCTTTGATGTCGTTGAATTTCTCAAATACAAGACCGCACTCATATCCGGCTCTTACTTCCTTCACATCATCCTTGAAACGCTTCAGGGAAGCAACTGCTCCGTCGAAGATCACTTCGCCTTCACGTGTAATACGTGCAGAACATCCTCTCTGGAATACACCATCGAGAACGTAGGAACCTGCGATCGTACCTACACCGGAAGCCTTGAAAGTCTGACGAACTTCTGCATGACCGATTACTTTTTCTTCGAATACCGGATCAAGCATACCCTTCATTGCTGCTTCTACATCAGCAATCGCATCGTAGATGACACGATACAGACGTACATCTACGCCTTCGCGCTCTGCTGTGGATTTCGCCATTGCATCCGGGCGAACGTTGAAGCCGATGATGATCGCACCTGATGCAGATGCAAGGATAACATCAGATTCATTGATCGCACCAACACCTCCATGGATCACTTTGACTACTACTTCTTCATTGGAGAGTTTCAGAAGACTCTGTTTTACTGCTTCTACAGAACCCTGTACGTCCGCTTTGACGATCAGGTTCAGCTCTTTCAGATTGCCTGCCTGAATCTGGCTGAACAGATCATCCAGAGACATTCTCTGTCTGGTCTCTTCCAGCATACGCTCTCTTCCTTCGCTGATAAATGTCTCAGCAAAGCTTCTTGCTTCTTTTTCATTGTCCATAGACATGAAGATCTCACCTGCGTTCGGCACATCACTCAGACCAAGGATCTCTACCGGAGTAGACGGACCTGCCTCTTTCACGCGGCGTCCCTTATCATCCATCATCGCTCTGACTTTACCATAGCAGGAACCTGCAGCGATCGGATCACCTACATGCAGTGTACCCTTCTGTACCAGAACCGTTGCTACCGGACCTTTACCCTTATCAAGCTCTGCCTCGATGATCAGACCTCTTGCTTTTCTCTTCGGATTCGCCTTGAGCTCTGCTACCTCTGCAGTCAGAAGGATCATCTCAAGCAGTGTATCGATACCTTCGTGTGTCTTTGCAGATACCGGAACAAATACTGTGCTGCCGCCCCAGTCTTCCGGAATCAGCTGATGCTCGGAAAGCTCCTGTTTTACACGATCGATATTTGCACTCGGCTTATCAATCTTGTTGACAGCTACGATGATCTCAATGCCTGCTGCCTTCGCATGGTTGATCGCCTCTACAGTCTGCGGCATCACACCATCGTCTGCTGCTACGACAAGAATCGCAATATCTGTCGCATTTGCACCACGCATACGCATTGCTGTGAACGCCTCGTGACCCGGAGTATCCAGGAATGTGATCTTCTGACCGTCTACAGATACCACATAAGCACCGATATGCTGTGTGATACCACCTGCCTCACGGTCGATCACATGTGTATCACGGATTGCATCCAGAAGAGAAGTTTTACCGTGGTCTACGTGACCCATTACACAGATAACCGGTGAACGCGGTACCAGTGTTTCTTCCGGATCTTCCTCTTCTTTCAGGAGTTCTTCCAGTACATTTACTTTTACTTCTTTTTCGCAGATGCAGTTGAACTCAAGAGCGATCTCTTCTGCTGTATCAAAGTCGATTTCCTGATTAACTGTAACCATGGTTCCCTGCAGGAACAGTTTCTTCACGATCGCAGATGCCTGAACCTTCATTGCATCAGCAAGTTCAGATACGGTCAGTTTCTCCGGAATCGTGATATTCTTGATCGTCTCTTCCGGTTTTTCTGCCGGTTTCTGTACCGGTGCCTTAGCCGGCTGATTCTTCTTCGCTCCGCCCTTCTGATTCTGACGTGCGTTTTTCTCCAGACGATCGAGCTTTTCACCCTTATCTGCACGGTTTCTGTCACCGCGCTCTGTACGCTTTCTGCTCTCTTTTTCAAGCGGCTTGGACTCTGTCGGAGCCTTCGGAATGCTTACGCCTCTTCCGCCCTGTGCGCCGCGGCTCTGACCGCGATTCTGATTGTCGTCCTGGAATCTGCCCTGACCCGGTCTTCCCTGGCCCTGGCTTCTGTTGCCATCCTGGTAGCGACCCTGGCCCTGACCTCTGTTGCCATCCTGGTAGCGGCCCTGACCCTGACCTCTGTTGCCATCCTGGTAACGACCCTGGCCCTGGCTTCTGTTGCCGTCCTGATAACGGCCCTGACCCTGGCTTCTGTTGCCATCCTGATAGCGGCCCTGGCCTCTGCTGCCGTCCTGGCTGCGGTTCTGGCCCTGACTTCTGTTGCCATCCTGGTAGCGGCCCTGACCCTGGCTTCTGTTACCATCCTGATAACGACCCTGACCTCTGCTGCCGTCCTGGCTACGGTTCTGACCCTGCGGTCTGCTGCCGTTCTGGCTCTGGCTTCTGCCGCCGTTTGTATTCTGCTGCGGTCTTGCCGCTGCTCTATTCTCAGACTGTACCGGTGCCTTTGCCTGTGCAGTCTCTGTCTTCGGCTGTGCTGCCTCCTGCGGTTTTTCCGGTGCGTTCTGCGGACGACCTGCTCCCTGGCTCTTTGTTCCAGACTGTGTCTGTGCTTTTCCCTGACCCTGTGGTTTTGGTCTCGGTCCTGACTTCACCATACCTGTTTTGCTGTTCTGAGGACGGAACACCTGAATAATATTCTTTTTCTTCGGCTGTGCTCCTGACTCAGCTTCAGTTTTCTTTACTGCATCTGTATCTGTATTCTGCTGCATCAGCTCATCCTCCTTCATATTCTCATAATCCCTGCTTCTTCTCATTTTCACAACCTCCGTCCAGCTCCAAGCGAAGCTTTTTCTCTATGGATCCCGAAAGGCCCTCGTCGAGTACCGCCAGAGATGCACGGAACTCACAGCCGATCGCTGCTCCGAGTTCTTCCTTTCCACCATAGAAGTAAACGGGTACATCGTAAAATGTACACATATTTCTAAATTTTTTCTTTGTATTCTCAGAAGCCTCCGCTGATATGATCACCAGACTGGCTTTTCCTGATTTCACGGCATGTTCTGTCTGAAATTCACCAGCCGCGATCTTTCCGGCCTTCTTCGCAATACCGATCAACGGTAAAACGCTATTTTTTTTCAATGGATTCAATCTCCTTTTTCAGACTTTCATACGTCTCGTTCGGGACTTTCATTTTCAAGGAACGTTCCAAGCCTTTGTTTTTGGCTGCTTTTTCAAAGCACTCCATACTGCAGCAGACATAAGCTCCCCGCCCGTTCATTCTGCCTGTAGCATCCAGAACGATCTCGCCTTCCGACGTACGAAGAATCCGCATCATTTCTTTTTTGCTTTTCATTTCCTGACATCCCGTACACTTACGCAGCGGGATTTTTTTCCCTTGAACCGCCATCGTTACTCCTGTTCTCCTTCTGAAGCAAATTCCTCATCGACAAAAATTTCTTCGTCTGTCTCTGCTTCCTCGTATGCATCCTCTGCATACTCATCCTCGAGGTAGTCTTCCTCTTCTTCCTCATAGTAATCTTCCTCGTATTCCAGAAGATCACCGGACTCTCTTGCCTGTGTCTCACTCTTGATGTCGATCTTGAATCCAGTCAGACGAGCTGCAAGACGTGCATTCTGTCCCTCTTTACCGATTGCGAGTGAGAGCTGATAATCCGGAACGACTACCTTCGCTGTCTTCTCATCGCCGTCAGCGATTACGTAGATTACTTTCGCCGGGCTCAGTGCATTCTCAATCAAAAGCGCCGGATTCTCGTTCCAGTTGATGATATCGATCTTTTCACCGTGCAGTTCTTCTACAACCGCATTGACACGTGCGCCGTTCATACCGACACATGCACCTACCGGATCAACATCCGGGTTGTTGGACCATACTGCGATCTTGGTTCTGCTGCCTGCCTCTCTGGCAATGCTCTTGATCTCAACGGTACCGTCTTTTACCTCTGTCACTTCAGCCTCAAAGAGACGCTTAACGAGTTCCGGATGTGTTCTGGACACAAGGATCTTCGGTCCCTTCGGGGTATCCTTTACTTCGAGTACATACAGTTTGACACGCTCGGTCGGTTTGTAGGTCTCGCCTTTGATCATTTCCTCTGCGTTGAGCATTGCGTCAACCTTACCCAGATTGATGCTGACATTTTTGCCGACATAACGCTGTACCACACCTGTTACGATGTCTTTTTCTTTTTCATAGTATTCATTGTAAAGCACTTTACGCTCTTCTTCGCGGATTTTCTGAAGAATTACGTTTTTCGCATTCTGTGTAGCAATACGTCCAAATTCTTTGGATTTGATATCGACACGAACTACATCGCCCAGCTCAAATCTGGAATCCTGCATTTTCGCATTGGTCAGACTGATCTCAGCGAGTTCATCCTCTACCTTCTCTACAACAGTCTTCTCTGCATAAACCTCAAATTCGCAGGTCTGCGGATCGATGTTGACAATGACATTGTTGGCTTCTGTCTTTCCGTAATGGTTCTTACATGCCTGCAGAAGTGACTGCTTGATGGCATCCAGAAGTGTATCCTTGCTGATGTTCTTTTCTTTTTCGAGAATCGTCAGTGCTTCGAACAATTCGTTATTCATGATTGCGTCCTCCTAAATCAGAAATCGAAGGCCAGCCGCACCAGTGCGATCTCCGCACGGGCAAACTCCATCAATTCCCCATTCTCCAGTTCTATTACTATTTTCTGTTTATCATACTCTTTGAGAATACCAGTAAAGTCTTTTTGATGATTGATCGGTTTGTAGGTCTTGATATCTACTTCCTCACCAAGACTTCTCTCAAAATCCTTATCCTTGCGAAGCGGACGTCCCAGTCCCGGCGAGCTCACCTCCAGGATATAAGCATCATCGATAAAATCATGTACATCAAGCAGATCACTGAACGCTCTGCTGATAACCTCACAGTCATCTACCGTAATCCCTCCCGGCTTATCAATATAAGCACGCAGATACCAGTTTCCAGCTTCTTTTACATACTCCACATCAACCAGTTCAAACTGATTCTGTTCGATCAGCGGCATCAGCAGTTCCTCTGCCTTCTGTTCGTATGTTTCTTTTTTACTCATCCACAACCCTCCTGGTTCCTAACAAATGAGAGTGGACCGTCGGCCCACTCTCTATAACTAGTAATTTATTTAATTCTGTTTTATCATAGCACCATTTTCTGCGAAATGCAAGCATTTTATTCAAATGCGTTGCTGCAGGACACTTCACTCACCGTATCCTTCTCAAAATGTCCATCTGTTCCGGTGTAAACAGTCACCTTGCAGCACTGGTCGTAGTTCAGCTCATTATATGTATAATAAGAAAAATTATCGCTTGAGTCTACTTCATAGTCCATATTATTCTGTTCCAACAGTGCAAGAAATTCTGATTCTTTCATACCAAGCACAACACCACCCGGCAGTGCTCCATCCAGTTCCAGTGTATATCCTCCTACTTCCAGCTCTTCAATCCAGCAATTCTGCGGAAGTGTTGCGACTGGCTCCTGGTTGACTACAATTGTAGAGAATGACTGTCCGCCCTTTCGCAGACCAGCCCAGCCGTAATAAGCACCGGCAATATATCCATCTGTGTTCTCTGTCTCAAGTTCCCAGCCATCTTCCAGCAGTACACTGACCGGAACCGGAAGTGTATAAACTTTGCCGTCCAGCTCAATCTCATAAGCTGTCATATCTTCACTGAGTGTTTCCGGTCTTTCATAGGAAGTAACTGCTTCCGGTATCTCCTCACTCACCTCTCCAGCCTCAAATCCTTCCGGCTGCACAAAATTTTCAATCTCGATGTCTTCCAGCACACCGCTTTCTTTGTAGATATACAGATCAATCGAGCTGTTGTAATCTGTCTCGTAGGTAAGTTTGGTATACATATCACCTTCATAGGTATTGGACGGTGTACCATAGGCTTCCTGAACAGATTCTACGGTAGCCTCACCTCTGGCAATACCGCCCGGCAGTACGATTGAACCTTCGCCCATCTCCCAGTCAAAGTTGTCAATATCCATACCGCCTACGATACATGAATCAGCGGCAAGCGTATTGATCCCCAGGTTCACCAGCGACACCGTCGCCTTTACATCATCACGTTCAAAACGAAACAGACCGTACTGATAAGGCTCCAGCTCTACACCTTCTACATCGTCAGCGACCCATCCCATCGCAGTCAGATCTTCATAAGACATCGGAAACTGATAAATCTCATCATTAATCTGCATCACATAATCAGTCCATTTGGCTGTATCCATATCGACTGATGCGGATACGGCTGCCTCTGATACTGCTTCTGTCTCTGCTGCAGCAGCTGGCATACTCATTGCCAGCATCAATGCACATAAATAAGTAAGCTTACGAAACTTCATGTATTCATCCTCCATTTTTTCATTCTTTGCCTTTATCACACTGTACATGATCCGTGCAAGTCAGGAAATGTTCATCCTGCGTCTAAGTTTTCTTTATTCTATCACAGGAGTTCTTTTGTTCACAACCTTTTTTTGTTAATTTTGGATAATATTTCTGTATTTTCAATTTCTTTTCTGTTGAATTCTGCAAAAATAATGTTATAATTTTCATTAAGCAACAGAAACAAAGCATTAAAGGAGGTACTTGGATGGAAACCAGAGTTGCAGTGATGGGCATCATCGTGGAAGACAAGGATTCTGTCGAAAAACTCAATGCGCTGCTTCATGAATTCGGCGACTATATAATAGGAAGAATGGGCATTCCCTACCGTGAGAAAAAGATCAGCATCGTATCGATCGCGATCGATGCACCGCAGGATATCATTTCTGCACTCTCGGGTAAGATCGGCAACCTGAACGGTGTCAGTGTCAAGATTGCCTATTCCAACGTGACCAGTCATGAATGATCAGGTACGTACACTCATCGACAAGCTGGAACAGTTTCATACGCTCTCACTGGAAGAATATGCTCTGCTCGTTCGCAGCCGAAGCGAGGCAGCTATGGCATACAGTTCCGAAAAAGCACAGCGTATCCGCAAGCAGTTCTATGGAACCGATGTCTATGTCCGCGGACTCATCGAGTTCAGCAATATCTGCAAAAATGACTGTCTGTACTGTGGAATCCGCTGTTCCAATCACCACTGTGACCGTTATCGTCTGACCGCCGAACAGATCATGGAATGCTGTCAGATCGGATACGAACTCGGATTTCGCACCTTCGTCCTTCAAGGCGGCGAAGATCCCCATTTTACAGATGAGGTTCTCTGTGCGATCGTCCGTCAGATCAAACAACATTATCCCGACTGTGCTGTGACACTCTCGGTCGGCGAACGTTCCAGAGAAAGCTATCAGCGTCTCTATGACGCAGGTGCAGACCGCTATCTGCTGCGTCACGAGACAGCAGACAAACAGCACTACCAAAAGCTTCACCCTGCACGCATGTCTTTTGACAACAGAATGCGCTGTCTGAACGACCTCAAAGAAATTGGATATCAGGTCGGCTGTGGATTCATGGTCGGTTCTCCGGATCAGACCCCCGAAACACTGGCTGCTGATCTGAAATTTCTCGAAATGTTTCAGCCCGATATGTGCGGTATCGGACCATTTATCCCGCACAAAGATACACCGTTCGGCACCATGCCAGCCGGTACTCTGGAAGAAACCCTATGGCTTCTCTCCATCATCCGTCTGATGCTCCCCTACGTCCTGCTCCCTGCGACGACTGCACTTGGCACGATCCATCCACAGGGACGTGAAAAAGGAATCCTGGCCGGAGCCAACGTCGTGATGCCGAATCTCTCTCCTGTCTCCGTCCGGAAAAAGTATGAGCTCTATGACAATAAGATCTGTACCGGAGATGAGGCAGCAGAATGCAGACAATGTCTGGCAAGGCGGATGCAGTCCGTCGGTTATGAACTTGTGACAGACCGCGGTGATGTCCGCAGATCAAAACTCTGACTGGAAAGAATATTCTGACCAAAAGAAAGGAAGCGAAAAATGGCTATTTACAATCCAAAATCACACAAAGCAGAAGAATTTATCAACCACGAGGAAATCCTCGCCACACTGGAATATGCAGAAGCGAATAAGAACAACGTCGAACTGATTGATCAGATCCTCGCCAAGGCACGTCCGATCAAAAAAGACAACGGATATGTCTGTACCGGTCTGAATCACAGAGAAGCTTCTGTCCTGCTTGCCTGTGAGATTCCGGAAAAGATTGAAGAAATGTATCAGCTCGCACGCGAGATCAAGCTTGCCTTCTACGGCAACCGTATCGTGCTCTTTGCACCGCTTTATCTCTCCAACTACTGCGTCAACGGCTGTGTTTACTGTCCATACCATACCAAAAACAAACATATCCCACGCATCAAGCTCGATCAGGAGCAGGTACGCAAGGAAGTCATTGCACTTCAGGATATGGGACACAAACGTCTGGCAATCGAAGCCGGTGAACATCCGACCATGAACCCGATCGAGTACATTCTGGAATGTATCAATACAATTTACAGCGTTCATCACAAAAATGGTGATATCCGACGTGTCAATGTCAATATCGCTGCTACTACCGTAGAAAATTACCGTAAACTGAAAGAGGCAGGCATCGGAACCTACATTCTCTTTCAGGAAACGTATCATAAAGAGAGTTATCTCGAGCTTCATCCAACCGGACCGAAGCACGATTATGACTATCATACCGAAGCAATGGACCGTGCAATGGAAGGCGGCATCGATGATGTAGGCCTCGGCGTTCTGTTCGGTCTTGAAAAATACAAATACGAATTTGCCGGTCTCATGATGCATGCAGAACATCTGGAAGCAGCATTCGGAGTCGGACCGCATACGATCAGTGTGCCGCGTCTGAAACGTGCCGATGATATCGATCCGGATACCTTCGACAACGGCATCAGCGATGATCTTTTCCTGAAGATCGTAGCCTGCATCCGTATCGCTACCCCATACACCGGCATGATCATGTCCACCAGAGAAAGCGAAGAAGTCCGTCAGCGAAGCCTTGAGCTTGGTATCTCTCAGGTCAGCGGCGCCTCCCGTACTTCCGTAGGCGGCTATACCGAAGAAGAACGTCCGCACGACTCCGAGCAATTCGATGTATCCGACCAGCGTACACTCGACGAGGTAGTCAACTGGCTGATGGAATGCGGTCACATCCCGTCCTTCTGTACTGCATGCTACCGCGAAGGCCGTACCGGAGACCGTTTCATGGCTCTGTGCAAAAACGGACAGATTCTCAACTGCTGTCATCCAAATGCATTGATGACATTGGCTGAATACCTCTGTGATTACGGCTCTGAAGCGACCAAAGAACGCGGCTTCAAGCTGATTGAGGACGAGCTGAAAAAGATTCCAAAAGAAAAGATCCGAACAATCGCAACGGAAAATGTCAAAGCGATCCGTGAAAACAACCGCCGTGACTTCCGGTTCTGATCCTAACGATTCAGTTAATTCCAAAGCGGACATGAAATCCAATGCTCATGTCCGCTTTTCTCAAATCAAAGACCTCGCGTCAAGCAGCCACTTGGCTCATTACTCGCGGGAATAAAAATCATACAGGAGAGTTACCTATGAGTTTAAATGAACAGGTTTCCGCCGAACGCCTTCACATCGGATTTTTCGGTCTGCGCAATGCTGGCAAATCCAGCCTCGTCAATGCAGTGACCGGCCAGTCACTCGCTGTCGTCTCCGATGTCAAAGGAACTACCACCGATCCGGTCAAAAAAGCAATGGAGCTGCTGCCGCTTGGTCCGGTCGTGATCATCGATACCCCAGGCATCGACGATGAGGGATCACTTGGTGAGCTTCGTGTCAAACGCGCCCGCCAGGTCCTGAACTATGCCGATATCGCAGTACTGGTCGTAGACGCAGTCAAAGGACTGCAGCAGGCAGACCGTGAACTGATCGACTTATTCCAAAAGAAAAATATCCGCTATATCATCGCCTACAACAAATCAGATCTGCTCGAAACGATTCCATCTTCTGATCCTGCAGATTCTTCCATCACTGCTGAAACTCCTACCGATGCAGCGAAAAAAAATGCTGCATCCACAGTCGCAGCAGCCAGTATCTATGTCAGTGCCGAACAAAACATCAATATCCATGAGCTGAAGGAGCTGATCGGCAGACTTGCCAAGCAGGAAGAAAGCTCCAAACATATCGTAGCTGATCTGCTCGAACCAGAAGACATCGTTGTCCTTGTCGTACCGATCGATTCCGCTGCTCCCAAAGGCCGCCTGATCCTGCCGCAGCAGCAGACGATCCGCGATGCACTCGAAGCAGGTGCAATCCCGATCGTTACCAGAGAAACCGAACTGCCTGCCACACTGGCCGCTCTGAAAAAACCACCAAGACTTGTGATCACAGACTCTCAGGCATTCGGCAGAGTCAGCAAAGATACCCCGAGAGAACTTCTTCTGACCTCCTTCTCAATCCTGTTCGCGCGATACAAGGGAGATCTCGCCACGCTGGTCGGCGGCGCAGATGCTCTCGATTATCTGAATGACGGCGATACCATACTGATTTCAGAAGGCTGCACCCATCACAGACAATGCGGCGATATTGGCACTGTCAAACTGCCGAACTGGATCAAAAAGCATACCGACAAGCAGCTGCAGTTCGCTTTTACCTCCGGTACCGAATTCCCGGAAGACCTCTCCTCCTACGCACTGGTCATCCACTGCGGCGGGTGTATGCTGAATGAACGCGAAATGAAATCCCGCATCCGCCAGTGTCAGGACTGCGGTGTCCCGATCACCAACTATGGCACCGCGATCGCACATATGCACGGAATTCTGAAACGGTCACTGGAAGTATTTCC